>CAYTWI010000030.1:0-2223 GCA_964442045.1 uncultured Bifidobacterium sp. | reverse complement strand
TTAAACTATCGTAAGCCGAAATCATTTCAATGGTTAATTGAGTCATTTGCCCCACTTTTTCCTCTAATGTCATTTGACTTAAAAGTGCCTTTGCTTTTTGCTCTGCAGTTTTATTTCCAGCAGTATTGCATTGCATAAACAATAACGAAAACAAACCTACTATTACTAAATATTTTTTCATGTTTAATTGCTTTTTTGTAAAGATATTTCGTCTAACCAAAGCTCGCCAGAGCCAGTAAATTCAACTAAAAATTGTTTAAATCGGTTTATATCAAAACCACTTGTTTCAAAATTAAATTCACTAAAAGGAACAATAACTTTTTGCCAATTACCATTATTACCACTACTTAAATAACCTTGTCTTATTGGTAATAAAATTACTTTTCCGTTATATGATTCAAAACCAATTTTTAAGTTATTTATTGTATTAACTTCATTGGTATTGATATAAAATTGCAAGGCATAAGTTTGCACAGAATCAGGTAAACCAATGGCTTGCCAATGCTCCCAATTCATTCCAAACTGACGTAATTGCTTACCACTTTCAGCCTCATTCCATTTTAAGTGAATGGCTTGATTGCCACCAAAAGTTGGATTGCTTAACATTTCAATTAACTTACCTTTATAGTTACCAAATCCCCATGAGTATGGAGCAGCATCTTTAAAAATATAAGCAGGGAAATTTTGAGTAATAGCTTTACCAAATTTTACGCTGCTTCCATTGCTGGCATTGGCTCCTCCCACTTCAATTTTATCAATTAAAAAAGCACCTTCACCTTGACATTCTACATTCAAACTTTTTATATTACTAAAATCGCTTAAAGGTTTTGCAGCTTGTAAAAATGTACTCAATGGAATACTTACTTTTTGCCATTCTTCATCAATTGGATAATGTGTTAAATGTTTGGCCTTAAGCAAAGCCGCAGTTTGCACACCTGAGTAATCTTCTAATAAAAATATAAGCGTTGGAATAAACTGTTTACCTTTTATAGCCCTAATGTAAAAATCAATGCTTCCTTTTTCCATTACTTCGGTTAAGTCTTTAGCAGCATAACCGTTCCAACCAATTCCAAAGCCAATCCAAGGGCATTTACCTGTTCTGTTCCAAGTTAAACTCAAACACGATTTTCCACTAAATGAAATGGTATCAACTCTCGAAAAGTTTTTACAATCAGTTTGTTCCATACCCCACACATCCACCGTTTGGTCGTTATAAATTTCTTTTTCTTGAAATTCTTTTACCGCATTGTTGGCATAAGTTCCTCCCCATTCATCAGTTAGCTGCTGAGTTTGCATACGTATTCCGCAACCAAAGTTTATGATGGAAAGAAACAATATATAAATAATTGCTTTTTTCATTATGGTTGAAATGGCGTAAAGTAAGTGAATGAAGCAAAATCTAACCCAACACGTGTAGCACCTGAAGTACCGGGCTGAGCCAATAATAAGAACTGAACATTGCTAATTCTATCCAATTCTTTTTTACCATTTCTATCTGTATTTCCAAAGCCTCCCGAGGTAGAAATTTTAGTATCGTCATACGAGAAACTAACCAATTTCCATCCTAACCAATCTACTTTCATTCGGTAATTATAAGTTCCTTCTTCGGCTGGTTGGTATGTGCCATCTAAGTTATCATCTTCTTGAAACTCCACACTTAACTCCGATTTGTTATCGCCCCAACCATATACATAAGCATTGAAGAAAACTTTTTTAGGATTATCAGTTGCAAACTTAAAGTAGTTATCAGTTGTACCTTGACTAATTTTGGCACTTAATGCCATACCACAAATAAACAAACTTGCAGTTGGACTATGATTTCCAGCCAATACAAAAAATCTAGTTTTTTCGGCAGGCGAGGTTCCAGAATAATTAACCGAAGTTGAATTAAATGACTGTTGACCTTCGGTAAAGGTATTATAAGCACGTTGTGGACTTTCAAAATCATCAATTAAAATATCAACTGTTGGAGTTGGTCTAGCACCAGCAACTGTAATGGTATCTGAATACAAAGTATCAGGATAATCTTCAAAAGTCATTCGTGCTACCACAGGTTCATTTTTTCTAAAAAATGGTGCAAAAGTAATGCTGCCATTCCAAGTAATTTGATTGGCCGAAAAATCTTTGTCATTACCTGTAAATACTTTTCGTGCACCGCTATTCAAACCAATTACTTCAATAGTCCAAGTAGTTCTTATAGATAATTTAGTAGCATAAACTACC
>CAYTWI010000029.1:0-35116 GCA_964442045.1 uncultured Bifidobacterium sp. | reverse complement strand
AATGCAACAGGTTTGGTGAACGGACAAAATTTAAGCATAACAGCAGGTATTGACAGTTTTTATTTATTTACCGGCTATGGGTACGATTCAACCAAAGATATAATAACTTATGTAAGTGAATTTAAAAAGCCATGCATTGATTGCAAAGAATCGTTGAAAATAATTATCATAAATAACCATAACGGGAAAAACGTACCTTTTGCTTTTGACTCTGTTTTTGGTTACAGCAATTACAATTATTACATAGATAACCCTACCAACTATAAAGTAAAATTTTTTGCTGCTGATACGATAAATACCACACATCAGTGGGATTTTGGTGACGGAACTTCTTCTACACTATCCAACCCAACAAAACTATTTCCATCCAATAACAATCCAATTATTACGTACAAAAGTACAAATACGGTAACGGCATGTACTTCAAGTATAGCTAAAAAAATATTCATGAACGCTGATACCATTAATTTGAACTACCCTGATATAAGTACTTATTTTGACAGCGCACAAAGCGTGCTTATATATTTTAATGACACAAGTAATATAAAAAGCATATCGTGGCAACTGGGCGATGGTGATACTGCAAGCAGTAAGTCTGTTTCCCATAAATACGCAAGCCCCGGTGTATACAAAGTAACAGCTAACATTACTACAGTGTACCTGAATCAAACAATAGAAGTAAGTAAAAACATAGCTGTTAATACCACTGCCTGTAAGGCTAATTTTAGCTTCACCATTACTCCTGAAAATAATATACCACAATTCTATACTGTAATTATTGAATATACAGATAAAAACGGAGAGGTTTGGCGCTCTAATATAACCAAACAGGATACAAGCAGCTATTTTAAAGTCTTATCAAAAAAGCCTTACCTGCTTAATGAAAAAAACCAGGCAACACATCGTTTTGATGTAGAATGGCAGTGTATATTAAGCAATGGCAGCAGTAAAATAAATATGAACAATGTAAAAGCTAAAATAGCTTTTGCGCACCCGTAGCTTTAACTACTCTATGAGTTTACCTTGTTTTATTTTCTCGTCTAAAAACTCACCGCTTGAGTTATTCTCTTTGGCTTTCTGCCAATAGCGCATAGCAGCTTCTTTATCGTTTAACTTATACATTATATCACCTAAATGTTCTAAAACATCAGCACTTTTTGGCGATATTTTTAACGATTGTTCTATATATTGTTTTGCTTTTTGGTAGTCTTGCTTCTGATATAAAATCCAACCGTACGTATCAAGGTAACTTGGATTGTCAGGATCCAACTGCAAACTCAGGTAACTCATACTATCAGCTTTATTTAAATTGGTTTTACGCAAGCTTAAAAAATAAGCATAATTGTTCAATGCATACGCATTATTAGGTTGCAGTTGTAAAGCTTCATTGTAAACAGAATCAACCAAAGCAGGGCGTTTGGCATAATGGGCTGCATCACCAACTATACTTAACAACTGCACCTTTAATTCATCATTATCTACCACATATTCCAAACCTTGCAAAGCAGTGGTAATAGCTATATCGTAATTTTTTTCCTGTACATTAATAAGTGCTTTAAAATTATAAAACAAAGGCTCGCTTGGAAACAATGTTAAAGCCTCTTCACAGTCTTCTAAAATTCCTTTGTTATCGTTTAACTCCTGTCCGCAATACAATATTTGTTGCCATACTGCAAAGTTGCTTCCATCCAACTTGGCAGTTTTCCTGTATTCCTCCCTTGCCTCTGCATACTTTTTATCCTGCATATACAAATCGCCTAACAACATGGTAGCAGTAGGTTCAGCCTTGTGTGCATTTTTATAAATCTGCACCAATTCATAGGCTTGTGATTTTGCCGCTTTGCCGGCTTCCGGTGTAACAAATGGCACTAAAATTTGTATTTTACTTTTTATATCTAAATCAGGCGAAGCAATGGCTTTTTTCAAATAGGCATATGCTAAATCAACTTTTCCTTTTGAACGGTAATATTCGCTTAAAGCTATACTGGCATAACCGTTGGTTGAGTCTTGCGCCAGTATCTGGTTGTAAATTTCAAGGGCTTTTGCATCCTCTTTGTTACTTATGTACAAATCAGCCAACATGCCTTTATACCTTACATTGGGATATAACTGTATTAAACGCTCTACTTCTTTTATAGCTTTAGCAATTTTATTTTGTTGCAGGTATATCTGTTCTTTCTTAATAATAACTTCTTCTTTTTGTGCCTGGCCTGTTGCCTCTATCCTATCAAGGATTTTAATGGCCTTGCTATACTTTTGCATATAAAAATAACAGGTAGCTGCTTCGTATAAATAATTAACCTCCGGTTTTATTTTATCATACATGTAAAGGTATTGCTCAGCAGACTTATCATAATGCCTGGTTGTTTTATATAAATCGGCTAATAAGTTATTATACCAAACATTGCCTGCGTTTAGCTTTACAGCTAAAGCAGCATATTTTAAAGCTTCATTAGGATTTTTCTGAGTATACAGGATTTCGGCTATCTGGTAATAAACATTCGCATTATCCGGGTCTAAAATAATAGCTTCTTTAAAAGCAAATGCAGCCTCGTTTAAGTTACCCTGCATCTTCTCTTTCATACCCTTAAAAAATACTTTATCAAAAGCTAAGCGCTGTTCTTCAGTTAAATTTCCGGTTTGTGCATGTAAGCCATACACCATGCCTAACATTAATACTATTGCTAGTTTTATTTTATTCAATTTCAATTGCTTTCTCCAATCTTTAATACAAACAAACATACATATTTTCATACGGTAAATTCAATTCTTTCATCTCGCATAATTACCTCTTAACAATTTTTATCATTTCGCTATTTCCCCATTGCGCCATAGAATGCAGTACAGGATCCAATGATTTACCTAATTCACTTAATGAATATTCCACATAAGGGGGCACTACAGCCTTAGCCTTACGCACAACCAGCTTATCCATTTCCAGTTCCTTCAACTTTTCAATAAGCATTTTTTCCGAGACGTTGGGAATAGCTTTTTTTATCTCATTGTAACGCTTGGTTCCCTGCGAAAGCTGCCATAAAATCAATGGTTTCCATCGGCCGCCAATTACACTCAGTGTAAAAGTTACCGGGCAATGGTAATTCTCTATTTGGTTCTGAAAATTGGTTGAGGTGGTTTTTCTTTTATTCATTTTAAACACACTTTTTAGTAAGTACTAGTAAAAAAGTAAGTACAAATTTATGTTTGTCCCACAATTAAACAACACAAAAAAATGAAATACATTATCACAGGATCCTTAGGCCATATTAGCCTACCCGTAGTAAAAAATTTAGTGGCAGCAGGCCACGAGGTAACAGTAATTAGCAGCAACGCAGATAAAGCACAAGCCATTGAAGCACTAGGAGCAAAAGCCGCCATTGGTTCAGTAAGCAATGTGGAGTTTGTAAACAAAACATTTCAGGGAGCCGATGCTGTTTATTTAATGATTCCGCCCAACTTTGCAACTACCAACTGGCTACAATACCAACAAGAAGTGGCTGACAATTATGTACAGGCTATTCAAACAAACAATGTAAAAAATGTAGTACAACTAAGCAGTATAGGGGCACATATGGGCAATGGAGCAGGACCTATTGATGGTTTAGCCTATTTGGAAGAAAAACTAAAAACGCTTGGTAATACCAATATAAAAATATTACGCCCTTCTTACTTCTTTTACAATTTGTTTAGTATGATACCTTTAATAAAAAATGCCAATATTATGGGAAGTAACTTCGGCAATACTGATGAAAAACTGGTTTTGGTGCATACCAACGATATAGCCGATGCCGTAAGCCACCATTTATTAAACCTAAACTTTACCGGTACAAACATCCAGTACATTTCGAGCGATGAATGTTCAGTTGCGGATATTGCAACAGCCTTATCAAACGCAGCTAATAAACCCGGCACTCCCTGGATAACCTTTAGTGATGAAGATGCTTTAAATGGGATGTTGCAGGCCGGATTATCAGAAACCATTGCCAAGGGTTATGTGCAAATGGGTAAATCAATCCGCGAAGGTTTAATCCAGGCCGACTATTGGCAAAACAAACCACAACCAGGTAAAGTAAAACTGGTTGATTTTGTAAAAGAATTTGCAGTTGCTTACAATTCATAAAACTTTGTAACGTATTCACTCAAAAGCCAAAGGAAAATATCCTTTGGCTTTTTTAGTTATTTACTCGTTTACATTAAAAGTTTGCTTGCCGCTCAATAGTTCAAAGTATAAAATAAAATCGCTGAGCAAACTGTAAACCGGATAAGTAAAGGTAGCCGGTTTATTTTTTTCAAAAAAATAATGTCCAACCCAGGCAAAACCATATCCGGCAATGGGGCAGAACAGGAACCACTTAGGCTGATGGAAAATAAAAGCTCCAAAAAAAATAAATAGGAACAAACTGGTGCCTGCAAAATGAAGTACTCTGCTGGTTGTATTCTGGTGCTGGCTCAGGTAAAACGGATAAAAATCTTTTAAGCTGGTGTACTTTTTTTCCATACTGCAACATAAAATTAAAAAGCTATATTTTATACCAACAAGGCTCAGGTATTTTATTAATCGAAATTTGATTTTGAATATTGAGACTAAACCGTATTTTAGCTGCCATAAATAAACAATAATATTTTTACAACAATGAACTTCCCAGAAAACTTAAAATACACAAAAGATCACGAGTGGGTGCGTATTGAAGGCGATACAGCCTATATCGGTATTACCGATTTTGCACAAAAAGAATTAGGCGATATCGTTTACGTTGATATTCCTTCTAAAGGTAACGAAGTTGGCCGCCATGAAGTATTTGGAACAGTTGAGGCTGTGAAAACAGTATCTGACTTATTTATGCCTCTTTCAGGCACTATTTTAGAAGTTAATGGAGACCTTGATGCAGCTCCGGAAGATGTAAACTCAGATCCATATGGAAAAGGCTGGATGGTTAAAGCAAGCATAACAGACCAATCAGAAGTTGCAGATTTATTAGATGCTACTGCTTACAAAGCTTTTATAGGTGTTTAATAACAAAAGAATATATAGCAATGCCTTATTCAAACTTGTATTGAATAGGGCATTTTTATTTACTATAGTTGCTACTCTGTGCGCTTTACACTCTTTTGCACAAAACCAAAGCAGGAATCAATTGGGTAATTTTATCCGTGTAAACGGCTTTGCTGGTAGTCAAAGCAAATTAAGAAGCAATGACTCCCTGCTTGACAACAATGCTTATCGTTTTAATTACAGGCAGGCAGGTATCAGTTACAAACACAATCTTTTCTCTAAATATAACTTAGCAGATAACAATCTTACTTTTAGCCAGGTTAGCATCATACCGGGCTTGCAGGTGGCACATACTGATTTTGGTAAAGACCAATTCAGCAGGAATTTTATAAACCTTAGCTTAGGCTTGCTGGGTATTTTTCATACCTCACCCAAAAATACTTTTATTGGGGTAGCCACAGCCATGGCCAACGAAGATGAATACACTTTACCCAATGCTTATTTAAAATACGCAGGTGCTTTTATTTACAGCAGAAAGGTAAATCCAAAATTTTCGTATAGGGTTGGTATTGCATTAAGTTATGTTTTTGGCGACCCGCGTGTATTGCCACTCCTTGGTGCCAGGTGGAAAATTAATAACAAATCTATTTTAAACTTTACACTACCACTTAATATAAACTATAAGCACAGTACCAAATACCAGCATCTGTTTTACGGCTTTAGCAGCCGAAGCTTTGGAGGGTACAACCGCTTTCAAAACAAGTTAAACCTTGATACCATTAACAGGGTATTGGTTATGCGCAGGAGGTCTTTTCAAATTTCTGCTGACTTAAAATATATGGGTAGTAAATGCAGCATTATCGGTCAATTTGGTATCAATGCCAATCAGAATATCAGGTTTACCGAAGAAGATAATAATAATGTGGTTAATAATTTTGAGTTCAACGGTACCAATACATTATTTGCCCGTATTAGTTTTATCATTCCGGTAGGACAGGTAAAACACAGAAAAAATAAGGACAACAAACTGGAATCTATAGATAGTGAAGACCCTGCTATTAATGATGAAATAAATGATTCCTGGCTGGATTTTTAACTTTCCAAATTAGCCAGTATAGCAGCTACAGCACTTTCATTTACCTCGTGCCTTCCTTCAAAAGTATTAAACACACAATTGGTATTTTTAAACAACAATTGATGTGCCTCAATTTTCTCCCGCTTAATAATTTGTTCCTGGTTGCCAACTAAATACAAACTTTTTAAGTTAGCTAGTTTATTGGGTAATGTTTCCTGAAACTCTTTTCCTATTTCGCCTGCAATCATAACCGAATAATCAATGGGGTAATTGCTTTGGTTAATAAAACGTGTTTGGGTTGATACGCCCTGACTAAAACCTAAAACAATGTGTTTGGCTTTGGTAAAAGAGGCTAAATGTATTGACTCAACAAGGGTATTTAAATAATTAATATAATCTGCTATTTCATGCTCTCGTTCAAGGCTCGTCATCCAACTGGCAACGGGACTACCACTGAAACCACGTGAATAAAATTTGTTTAACCCTTCCGGAGCTATCACAAAATGTTCATCGCCCAAACTTTCAAAACTGTATAAAAAAGCTTCGGCTGTTTGCGCATATCCATGTATAACTATCCAGATATATTGAGTGTTGTCAGTTAAATTACCTTTGGTAAAGTAACGTGCAGTTTTGCTAACCGTTAGGTAATGTTTTTGCATTTGTATAAAGCAATGACAATAGTGAATATTGTCATTGCTTAATTTAAATTATTTTAGTTTGTTTTCTAAAGCAGTGTTGTAAATGGTGGCAAAATCGGCAGCTTTACCAAAATCAACTCCATTTACTTTAATGTTATTATCAGTGACTGTCCCCAGTTTTTCAAAAGGCATATTCAAACTTTTTAAGAAGCTTTCTACCTGTTCACAATTATTGTTTTTAACTGATACCACTACCCTGCCTTGTGCTTCACCAAACAAGAAAGCATCTGTTCTTAAGTTTTGGTTGTTCACCGGAGTCGAAACATCAAAACTTAAATTTCTATTCATAGCACTTTCTAACAAAGTAATAAATAAACCACCTTCACTTACATCGTGAGCAGACTCTATATGGTTACCATTAATTAAACCCAGAACAGCTTTGTGTAACTGATGCTCTTCATCTAAGTTAAAATATGGGGCCGGAGAGTATTGTTCTTTTTTATAATGGGCTAAATAATGCGATGAACCAATATCGTTTCTGCTACTGCCTAATAAGTAAACAACATCACCTGCATTTTTAAAATCCATGGTCATGTGTGCTTTGTTATCACCTATTAAGCCCACCATTCCAATGGTTGGTGTTGGAAACACAGCATCGTTATCACTGCTTTGGTTATAAAAGCTTACGTTACCACCCGTTACAGGAGTATCAAACTTTTTACAAGCTTCGCCCATTCCTTTTATGGCATATACAAACTGGTAGTATACTTCCGGATTATAAGGGTTTCCAAAGTTTAAGCAATTGGTTATGGCAGCCGGTTCAGCACCGCTGCAAACTAAATTACGCGCTGCTTCAGCCACTGCAATTTGTCCACCCACAAAAGGGTCGGCCCAAACAAAACGGCTGTTGCAATCTACAGTCATAGCAATTGATTTATCGGTTCCTTTTACTTTCACAACCGATGCATCGCTTGGTGCATTGGTAGTTTGGTTAATGGTTCCTACCATGCTATCGTATTGGTTATACACCCATTTTTTTGATGCTATATTCGGATGAGCTGCTAAGAATTTAGCTATATCAACAGCTTCTGCTATGGTACAATCTGCTACTTTGCTTAAATTAAATTTAGCAATCTCCGCAAAGTATTTAGGCTCCGTATACTCTCTGTGATAAACCGGGGCTCCACCACCTAATACTAAACTTTCGCCAGGAATATCGGCACGTAATTCATCGTTCATGTAATACTGAACACGGCCTGAATCAGTTACTTCACCAATAATATTATATGTTAAATCCCATTTACGTAGTACATTTTCAACTTTGGCTTCCATTCCTTTTTTAACAATCACCAACATACGTTCCTGGCTTTCTGATAAAAGAATTTCCCAATCTTTCATTCCCTCCTGACGCATAGGCACTTTATCCAACCACACCTTCATTCCCGTTCCGCTTTTAGCACTCATTTCGCTGGTTGAACAAGTAATACCTGCTGCTCCCATATCCTGCATACCAACAATGGCATCAGTTTCTAAAAGCTCCATACTGGCTTCTAAAATTAATTTCTCCCAGAACGGATCACCAACTTGTACTGAAGGCAAGTCTTTAGCTGAATCTTCTGTAATATCTTTACTGGCAAATGCAGCACCATGAATACCATCCTTTCCGGTAGCAGAACCAAATATATAAACCGGATTCCCAACACCTTCTGCTATAGCCGAAACGGTTTTACCAACTTTGGCTATACCAACACTCATAGCATTTACCAAAGGGTTTATCTGGTAGCAATCGTCAAAATAAACTTCGCCACCAACGGTAGGAATACCAAATGCATTTCCATAATTACCAATTCCTTTTACTACACCACGAACCAGCCATTTGGTTCTTTCATTGTCAATATTGCCAAAACGTAAGGAATTTAATTGTGCTATAGGGCGTGCACCCATGGAGAAAATATCGCGATTTATACCACCCACACCTGTTGCAGCACCTTGGTAAGGCTCAATAGCACTTGGATGATTATGGCTTTCTATTTTAAAACAACAAGCTAAACCATCGCCAATATCAATTAAGCCCGCATTTTCTTCGCCTGCTTTGGCCAACATTTTTTCGCCTTCTTTTGGCAATGTTTTTAACCAAACAATTGAATTTTTATATGAACAATGCTCGCTCCACATTACAGAGTAAATACTCATTTCGGTAAAAGTTGGAGTGCGGCCTAGAATTTCTTTGATTTTTTCAAACTCTTCTGGTCTTAAACCCAACTGTTTTGCTTGTTCAAGCGTGGCTAAATTGCCGTTTGGAATTGATTGATTCATGTTGTGCTAAAAATAGTTTGCAAATTTGTTCAATAATTTAACCTATCCAAAACCTAATTTGATTATTTTTGGCGTATTATTTGCAAAAGCAAGTTTTATTAAACAATCCAATATGAAACGCCTTAGTTTTATTTCTCTATTATTTCTGTGTTCATTCATGCCACAGAATCAGGTAGCACAGTCAGAGTTAGATGATGTACTATCAAAAATAAAAAAAGTGAACAATGCATTTACCTATGGCGAAAAATTAACGTACAGAGTTCATTACGGACCATTGGACGGAGGTAAAGCTTACTTTAGTATTGATGCTGCACCACAACTGGTTAATAACAGGAATACTTATTATGTGAAAGTGCATGGCAAATCGGCCGGTTTGGTTGATATGATGTTTAAGGTAAAAGATGAATTTGAAAGCTATATTGACCAGGAAGCTTTGGTGCCTTTAAAAGCCACTAAAAAAATTAAAGAAGGAAAATATACCGACAGCGATTTTATTTTATTTGATCACACAGCCAAAACTGCAACCGGACGAAGAGGCAAAACAGAAATAGTAACCAATACACAGGATATTATCAGTGCCATATATTATGCACGCAGCATGGATATGACTTCGGCCAAACCGGGCGATGTATTTCCTGTTCCGTTTTATATGGATGGTAAAACATACGAGCTTCGCTTTAAATTTATAAGCAGAGAAACTTTAAAAACGGATATGGGTAGTTTTAAAACTATAAAAGTAAAACCGCAGTTAATTGAAGGTCGTGTTTTTAAAGACAACGATGCTTTAACACTATGGGTTACTGATGATGAAAACAAAATACCTGTGAGAGTAGAAAGTGATATTTTTGTGGGAAGTATAAAAGTGGATCTAGAAGAAATGAGTGGGATAAGAAACCCGCTTTCATCAAAAATAAAATAAAAAAAGAGGCCATGTGCCTCTTTTTTATGGATACATTATTCAATAATGAGTTTTTTATACTGAAACTGATTGTTTACCTGCATCCTTAGAAAATAAACTCCTGTGGGATACTTGCTTTCATTGATACCAATAGTTACCTGTTGCTGACCGGGCTTCAATGCTTGTTCAAAAACGGTTTCGTTTATTTTGCCATCCATACTTACCAACTGCATAGTTACCACATCAGCTTTAGCTAAGCTTATATCAACTTGTAATGTGTTTTTAGCAGGATTAGGAAATACATTAAACAGGTTGGTTTGAGCAAGCTCTGTAATATTAGTTGATGTTTGCTCTGGAATGGTTAAAGTTTGTTTACTTACATTATTATAACCATTTACAAAAGCACCATAGAAGTTTACATTACCCGTTCCGGCAGCTGGTGCAGTCCATGAAAAAGTCCATACAGAAGAGGTACTGGTTTTGGCTGATGAGTGGGTAATATACTTTGAATTTAATAATTTGGAGCCAGAACCTGCAGCAACACTGCCTACTAATTGTCCATTGGCATTTTGTGGTGATACTTCAAAACCTTTGCGGGCAGTAGTACCCGAAATAGTAACAGTAATAGTATAAGTTTGCCCTGGTACATAACCTGTAACTGGCACATTGCTGCTTAATACATTACTTGCTTCGGTAGTAGTTACACCGTGGCAACTGCCACAGGTTTGTCCATCGGCAGGAGAGCCTGTGTAACCTGCAGGAGCACCGGTAGGATTTGATACAAGTTGAGTACTTAAAAAAAATGTTGTGGAAACAAGAGCGACTAAAGTATATATTTTCTTCATTTTAAAAATTTGCTGTCAATATTGTAAAAAAATTTATAATCATACATAAGCAATGCCTACAATGTCCATAATATGACATGTATATTATAATACTATTAAATTAAAAGAGAAAGCCCGACTTTTATATAAAAGTCGGGCTTTCTCTTTTAATTAGTTATTAATTATTTGGTAGCCACAACTCTTACTTTAACATTGAATTTATCGTCAATTGCTTTATCTCCAATACCTTCAAAAAAGCTTTTTGAACCATACTTAATATCGTATGCTGTTCTGTCAATATCAAAGCTTGCGTTTGCTATTACTTCACCTGTTTTTTTAATTACTACCATAGCAGGGAAAGCAATTTCTTTGGTAATACCTTTAATAGTTAAATCAGCTACTAAATTATAGTTATCTGCACCTGCTTTAGCACCTTTAATGGGTGTAGCTGTTTTAATTTTAAGGTTGGCAGTTTTGTAATTATCAACTGCAAAAAAATCAGCCGATTTTAAATGCCCGATTAACTTGTCATTCCACTCACCTGTTAAATCGGTACAAGAAATAGAAGTCATATCAATATCAAAACTTCCGCCTGTTAAAGTGCTTCCATTGGCTTCAATAGTTCCTGTTGCAAATTTTACTAAACCTTTGTGCTCGCCTGTAACTTTTTTAGCGTGCCAGTTAAATGTTGATTTTTCAGTACTTACTTTGTAAGAAGCAGAAGTTATTGTTGCTGGCTTAAAGGCCACAGCTGCCATTGAGATTGCTGCTACAGCAGCGATAATTAACTTTTTCATTTTGTTTATTTTTTAGTTTATGTTTATAGTTGTTTCGTTTTGTCTTATTTTATCTAAAATATTATTGATAATGTCTGCTTCTCCATCAGATAAAGTAATGCTCGCTTCTGAATCAATTAACTTTTGATCAATTTCTAAAAGTAAATCAAGCCCGGCCTGCGTAATAGATATATCCATTTGGCGTCTGTCATTTGGACAAACAAAACGAAGTACCAATTGTTTCACTTCTAATTTATCAATTAATCTTGATGCATTAGATTGTTTATCCAACATCCTGTCCTGTATTAAACTTATACTTACAGGGTTTCCGTTTTGTCCTCTCAAAATACGCATTACATTATATTGTTGAGGCGTTAAATTATAAGGCTTTAAAAGCTTTCCCTGTATGGTATTAATATAACTGGCTGTTACAATAATATTCAACATAGCTTTTTGCTGCTTACTCCTAAATTTCTTTTGTTTTATTTCGTCTTCTAGTTTCATTCAATTTAACGACACAAAATTATATGTATATACATGTAATTTCCAAGTAATTTAATTCGAAAGATATTAATTCACTAAAAATCAAATGATTAATTATTGGATTGTGTAGCGTAAACTAAATCCACCGCTTGAAATAACGGTTGGGAATTGGTTAGAAGTTGAAGGATTGGTTTGTCTCCTGTCGTAAAAAATACGAAGCATTAATTTTTCATTTATCTGGTAATCAACACTAGGTCGGAAACTATAAATTGTTTGCCCTAAAACCGGTTCGTTGCTTACTCTATCTAAATTTCTAATTTTCGTTTCATTCTCACGTATGGAGAAATCAATCCTGAAATTAACATCGTTTTCCAATACAATCTGACGTGAACGTCCCAGTGGAATTTTTAACTTTTTAGTACGATAGCCCAAACCAAATGTAAACTCCTCACCTATTTGTTCATTCAACTGGCGGGAACCTAAAGCAAGGTTTAGCATCCTGTCTTTATTATATTTAACTGATGTTGTTATATTATTAACCAAAGTAACCTCTACTCCTATTAAAGGAGCAAAGCGCTCACTAATACTCACTCCACGTATAATATATTTAGAAGGATAATCCGTTTGCCCACCAAGACTATCTCTGTCTAAAGCAGTTGGTGTTAAAAAGTTTCCTACTGTATAGGTTGATGAATAGCTATGGCTTAAAGCTATATTATTAGCCCATTTTTTCACGAAGGATAATTTTGATAATCCGTTGTAATTAATACGCCAGTTTGGAATTGGTAGCTTAGGAAAAGGAGTTAATGCTATACTACTTGCACTATTGCCACTGTATGCTGCTAAAAAGGCAGGTATTAATACATCCTGGCTATAACGACTATATCCTATCACATAACCGAATGAATCACGTACTAATCCTTCAGTAGTTCCGCCATTTCTTTCAGCAGCTAAACGATTGGATATTTCAAGCCTGTTGTTTTCAAATTGCGTAAATACGGGAGATATGCCTTGCGCATTATCACTGGTAAAAGCAGTACTCCATGTCCCGTAACTAATACTATAGCTTCCTGTTTCCTGATATCCAAAATCTTTAAATGGTTGTCCGGTAGTATCAAATGGGTCGTAACGGAATACGGAAGTAATATTATTCTGAGTTGATTTTTCAACACTTAATTCTACCCTAAAATCCTCAAAAGGCTCAAGAGTAATTCTTCCACTTATACGTTCCTGGGTGTTTTGCCCATAAGCATTATTCATTCTTGGATCAGTACCCAGCCAGCCATTTTTAGCTGCATCAAACCTAAAATTAGGATCCTGATCGCCTAAAATGAATCCATATCCCGGAGCACTTAAATCATTGTTTTGCCCGAAATAGTTTGGCTTGGGTTTAAATCCAGGCATAATGGTTCCTTCCGTTAAACTATAGGAACCCGAAATATTTTTGATAGCCATTAAAAACTTGAATGCAGCTGTAGCAGCGGCAGGCATTTTCTTGGCTTCTTCCTCCTCTTCTTCAGCAGGTTCATCCTTTACCAGTTTTTTACCTTTATTATCTTTCTTATTGTTTTTATTTTTAGGCTTTGGTTTAGTAGCCGGTTTTGGCTTACTGGCCTGCTGTGGTGTATTTATGTCACGTAAAAACTTAAACTTATTGTAAAGTGTGGTAACATTAGCCCCTAAATTAAATTGTTGCTGACGGGAGTTTTGAATGGTATTACCCAAACTATCGGCAGCAGGTGGTGCTTGTTTCCACTGGTAAGTAACTGCATATGTGTAGCTCGATTGGTTGATAAAATCCAAAAACGGCAACTTGGCTATAGGCACATTATAATTAGCCCTTATGGTTTGGTCGTATTGTGTTAAACGTCCACCCTTCCAAAAGTTATTATAAATACTATCTGTTTTATTAGGTGTTGAGCCGTCTATTTTTCCATTTGGCTCATCAATCCTTGCATCTGCTATAGCATTGTAATCTACACGAATGCTCTTGGTAAATTGCCAACCCAGATCATACGTTCTGCGCATCGTAAACAACTTATCGTAAAATGCAGGAACAAATATGGAACCGGTATTATCATTTGTTCTGTTTATGGTTTCTCCATAACGCCTGTCTACTTGCACTCTTGCGCCCCAGTTAGACGGCAAATAGTTGAAATTTATATCCTTTATAAGCGATAGATGCTTTGATTTCACCACTTTTGCAAATGGCTCTACAGGTTTATTTACAAACGTATAATTATAAGCAAGTATGGTTTGATAGATTTGTAATAGATAACTTTCGTATTGCTGGTTTCTTCTAAATGTTTCGCTAAACGAATAGGTAGCCGATAAATTTTCTATATCCCATGGATAAGCTTTTTTACTGCCAACCCTGTTTTTCCTCACATTGGTAAAATTATAACTTCGCCTTGTAGTGTAATCATCCGCAGCCCTCGATACCTGTTCACGTCTTGTAGGATTGGTTGTTTCATCCAGTTCCTTCTGCAATTTGGTATCAGGGTTTAATGGATTGTATAACGGTCTGATTAAAGTATTTCCATAGGAGAAGAAGAAAGGAATAGATAAACCTGATTTTACCGGAAAGAATTTACCTAATTCAAACTGCGTGGTTAAATCGTATTGGTAAGTATCGTCCATGGCACGTTGTTGGAGCTTTTTATCTACACCACCCCAACCGTTGGTAATAATACTTCCTGCTAACTGAACAGTACCTAAATCGGCTAACTTAGCCTGCATTCTGCCATTGGCAGCCCAACCGCCTCTGGTATTAAACTCAGTCATACGCAACTCATTAAACCAAACCTCTCCACATAAAGGTAAACCATTATCGGTTGTACTACCTGACTCGCGTTTGGGATTACGGATACCAACCATTAAAACACGGGCCTGGCTAAAATCAGGCATACCCACTACGCTTATTTTTCCATTTCCTTTTTGTACAGAGTATGGTAAAGTAAAGGCCCAGTTGGCATTGTTACGCGCTATCTTGGCTTCTACTAAATCGTCCAGGTTAATAACCATTTCATTTGCCCAAACTTCACTCTTGTTGGATGTTCCTGATAATGGTGTTAAGTTTAAAGGTATCTCGTACTCATAATAGTTATTTACTAAATCCGTTCCTAAACGAATAAATGCACGCAAATCACCATTCTTGGCTTGTGCGCTTTCAGCATGCACAAACATGCGTAATTTACCGTACTGACGCATATCAACATTGGCATTTTTAAAAGCAGCTCTCGCATCGCCATCTTTTAAATTACATACCAATAATGAAAGAGATTGCTCGTTTTGTTGAATATTTTGTGGTGAGCTAAAATCTATCTGCCTGTCAATACCTGGAGGTGTGGTATAAGGTACAGGTGTTCTGCTACCATTTTTTTCAATATTAACAGTAGAGACTACAAACTGCGTATTATCAGTTGGGTCTACTGGTTTATGCTCACCACCTGTTTCCAGATTATTGGTGTATTTACGCCAATCTGCTCTTACCAGTTGTAAATAAGCAAACCGCAAAACAGTACTATCTTTGAAACCTCTCATAAACATACGCATAAAACGTACTGATTTAAAATCGGTAATATCACCTACTTGGCGCTGGAATTCTCTTACTGGAATTTTTAATTGATACCAGGTTTCAGGTGCTGTATTTTGATTAGCAAATGAAACAACATTTCTTACACTGTCTGTTACATAGTTTTGCCCAATTACAAACTTCTCTTTCGATATATCAATTTTATACTGAAAGTAAGCTTCTATATCATTGGTTGTAAAATCCCTGTTTATATCTTCCACATCGGGTTGATTAGAAGCAGCTGTAGGATATGACTCAGGCCCCTGTCCAACAACCGGAGAGTTTCCTTGTGACATATTATATTTTTTATAACGCTGCAAAACATCTAGGTTAGCTTGGTCATAATCACCTCCTAAAAAGTAATGGTAGTTATCGGCTGAGGGGTCATTATTTGCTTGAATATAAGCTGTCGATGTAGGACCAAACTTATTAGCAATCTGTTTTAAATAAACATTGTCAAAAAACACCCTTTCTGCATTATCATCCAAACCATCTAAACCCACATCTTGTCTTTGACGAACCCCGGCATCGGCATCAAAAGCATAATTAATAACTTGATTATGCGGTACTCTTCCCCATACAGTCGTATCAGTTGATTGAGCTATGGATAAACTATCAGCAGCTTTAGCTAAACCGTTTTCAGCCATTCTTCTGTTATCACGTAATATATCTTCACTTACATTTCCTAAATTTATATACAACTCCCCTTTATCGGTACTAGCCGGATTGTCTTCATAAGGATTTTGCATCCATATTTCAATATAATCAATATTAGATTGTTCAAAGTCGTTCTGATCAATCCTTCTCATAATTCCACCCCAGTTACCTGTTGGATTACCTAACCTTCCATCTGCCTGTAAGTTGTTTACGTTATAATTAAACGGACCTCTTTCACTTGGGTAAAAAGATAAATCCAGCGTTGGTAATGTATTAGGTAAGCCTGGTTGAATTTGCTTGGCTGCAAAAATATCCTGTACTATGACCTGACGTACATTGTGTTTTGAAATAACACCCGGATTATCCTTAATATGTTGTGGCATGTAAGGGTCGTTCGAGTTATGGAAATTGGTTGCAATGGTGTACCATGCTATTTTTGCTCTCTTAAATCCATTCTCCAACGAGTTTAAAGTATTTCCTTCCGGGAACAAATCCGGCTGTCCTTGCGGTGTGCTTGCTAAAAACCATGAGCTTTGCGATTTTAAGTCAAAAGGAATTTCAGCATTTTCAAAATTATCAATATAACCTGTTCCACCCTGACTAAGTGCACTGTTTATACCAGGTATTAAGTGTGCATACTCACCCGTAACCGAGAAAGTAGACGGCTCTTTGGTTTCAATAAACGGAAGTTTATCAACCATTTTCGTTAAGAACCTTGAGTTACGTCTGTATGTTCCGTCCAAACCAACTACTAAGTTTGAAATAGGTTCCTCTCCCACATTTACAATACGTGTTAAAGGCTTTTCATTCATGTAAATCAATGTCGACCCCAATAGGAAATCCTTGTGTACCTTATAATCCAACCTGGCACCTACCAATGTACGTTGTTGCACATTAAACAAGCTATTTCCTTCTGTTGAAACTTTAATGGTGGCATTTGAATTTAAAAGCGCAGTATTTACAATCCTGACACGACCTAAACTATAATCAACCGTGTAATCTACATTTTCAGTTAACGGTGCTCCATTGGCTGTTACCCTAACTGACCCCGGCTGTAAGTTGGTTGACCCAACTGAAATTTCATTATTAGAAGTTCCCTGAAAACTTCCGCGTAGAAAGAATTTATCAAACTGTGGCAATTGAATAGCGGCAAACTTGGTACTATCGTATAAAGCCTGATAACAATAATAATCAGCCAGGGTTGGATTGTTAATAAACTTTGACCTTAAATATTTACCATATGGCTCTACTGACGGTAATATAATTCTACCTGATTGTGATAATACTGTTACCCCTTCAATAAAATCAAAAACACCATCCGAAACCCTTTCCTGCTGAAGGTTTAACTTATCTAAATTGAAAACATTTAATAAAGCCTGGTCATTCAATAAAGGCTCATTTTTTACCGGTAAATAATTTAAATCGGCTCCCGAAGGATCATCAGCATACACTATATTCAACCTGAAGTTGGTTGATTGTATTCCAAACGAACCCAATGAATAAACGTTTTTCATCATCAACTTCCACATAGGTAAATCAGGACGTTGTGATGGACCTTTAATCATTTTCAAAAACAGCACATTGGGGTCATCAGGATTTGGGGCTTTATCAGCACTAAACTCACCCACTTTAAAAGGTCTTCCGTTAATGCTTCCTTCAAAAGCCACCATCAATACATCATCGTTGTTCAATGCCTGATTCAGGGAAATAAAACCGAGCCTGTTATTAAAAGTGTACTCATTAGGGTTTAACTGGCGTGCATAATTAACCAACATATATTGGTTCAATGGTTTAAGGCCTGTTACAGGCTCATCAGCCACCAATTGATTCAATACATTTTTAGAAGAACTTAACTTACCTTTTACATCAGGACTGGTTACAGTACCTGTATTTACGGGTAAATTACCTCTGCCATTTAAGTAGCCCCATAAACCGTTTACCGAATTATCCAATGCTGTATCAAAAGGATTGGTGTTTACCGTCCATAACTGATTGATTCGATGGCTGGCCTCACTCAAATCAGCAAAACCAATTACATCACGTGAGTTATCAAAAGCACCTGTTCTGTTGGTTACCCAAACTTCCACACGGGTAATCACTACTGAACTATTAATAATGGGTAAATTGCTTACTGCATTGTCGTAGGTTTCGTAAAAATATTGCGCCAAAAAGAAATGGCGGTTCATATCATAATTACTTGATTGTATATCAAATTTGGTACTGGTAGCTCCACCTTGTAATTCAGTTTCAGTACTACGTCCTCTTTGTTGCGAAACAACCGCTGTAGCCGTTAAGCGGCCAAACTGCATAGTGGTTTTAACTCCAAATAAACTCTGGCTACCTTGTATTAAGCTTGAACTTAATGGTAAGCCCACATTACCCAATTCTATCTTCTTAATAATATCATCTTCCTTACCAGAATAATCCAATTTCATTTGGTTCTCAAACTCAAAAGTGGCTTCGGTATCGTAGTTCATGTTTACCTTAACCTTATCACCAACCGAACCGGCAACATTTAACTGAATTTTTTGCTTAAAATCAAATTGTGAAGTGCTTTGCTGGCGCAAAGAAAAAGCAGGGTTACGTACTTCGTTGCCGTTATATGAAAATATAAGTTCTGCTGTTCCCCGTGGTCTTATATCAATAACTGAACTTCCGAATATTCTGTCAAAAACCTTGCTGGGAACCTGAATTGGTGGAACAATACTACTTCCCTTTGCAAAATTATTAGCCTGCGATCTTTGTTTAAAATACTGCTTATTAGATTTTTTGTTTTCGTTTTTTAAACGCTCACTAAATGTTTCACTGGCCGGTAAACCATAATTATAATTTCCTATTTTAGAAGAATAGTTATACTGGTTTTTCTGTGGGTCCAACTCATATTTACTTTTAATATTAGGCGGATCGTTTAAATCAAAAGGGTTGGTTTTCCTGGTTGTTTCCCAAGGTTTTTTATCTTTAATAGGAAAAGGTAATTTTCTATTTACTGTATCTTTTTTGTTAGTACTGTCAGGAGGTAACAAAATAAAATCCCTTCGCAAACGCGCAGGACGAGCACTTGTGGTTGATACCATAGCAAAAGCCATACTGCTTAACATGGCAAACAGGCTTACATTGTATAAACTAAATTTAAATTTTCTACTTAACAATGTAGATTTTTGACATAGGCTCCTTTTAAAATTGATATATGTAAATTTTGTTACTTCCAAAATGCTTCAATAATTAAATACTTTGCTAAAAGTTTATAATTGTTTTAAAGCTTGTTTGATGAGTTGCTCCACACTAAAGTCTGGGTTGGTTTGCCTTACTTTAACCAATACTTTTTCAGCATCGGCCTTTGTAAAACCAAGTGAAACCAAAGCACCCAGTGCTTCTGCAACAATTGAGTTTGTTACTCCCTGAGAGGTATTTTGAGGTTGATTTAAATTGATCATTTTAACTTTATCCTGTAAATCAACAACCAGGCGTTGGGCTGTTTTAGGCCCTATTCCTTTTATTGATTTTAATAAAGTCCAGTTACCGCTACCAATGGCATGCCTTATCTCTGCAGGTTTAAGCGATGATAATATCATGCGGGCAGTATTGGTTCCTACTCCATTTACCGAAATTAATTGTAAGAAAAGTTGCTTTTCTTCATCATCGGCAAAACCATAAAGCGTATGAGCATCTTCTTTTATACTCAAATGAGTTAAAAGTTTTACTTCCGTTAACGTACTAATTTGCTCGTAAGTATGCAGTGAAATTTGAACACCATAACCAACACCATTGCAATCTATAACAACAAAAGCAGGCGTTTTTTCACTAATCTTACCTTTTATATGAGATATCACTATTTAATTTTTACAATAAGGGTGCTAAAATATAAAATGTTTTTAAATTTGTTAAGTAATTAAAACAATATATGTACCTAAAAATCAGCCGCTTTTTCATTATAATTCTTTTTTGTTTCAGTTTTCTTATTACAATTAGTCAGACTACAACGGAAAAAGTGAAAGAATATTATACCAACGGAGTTATAAAGGTAAAAGGTAAGCTCAAAAATAATGAACATAATGGATTTTGGTATTATTATTCAGAAAAAGGACGCTTAACAAAAAAAGAGAGATGGAAAGATGGAAAACTAAAATGGACCATTATATACAATGAAAAACAAAAACCATCTGAACTAATCAATGAAAAAGGAGAAATAAAAAAACTAAAAGGCTGCGGTTGTTAAACCATTTGTTTTTAAAATGTTTTTACACAGTGCATTTACGAAAAAAATAATTATTTAAAATCCATAGTTATTCTTTCACCGTAAATGGGTACAGACAACTAAAAAACAAATCACATGAAAACAATCAAAACAATTGCCGTTGCATTAGGAATTTTTGTAATGAGTCAGGTAAATGCCCAAAGTACAGTAACAGTTGGCGGAGAAGCCATGTACCCAAGAAAAAATATTATTGAGAATGCAGTAAACTCTAAAGACCATACTACATTGGTAGCTGCAGTTAAAGCCGCTAATTTAGTAGAAACACTTCAAGGCAGTGGCCCTTTCACTGTATTTGCACCAACAAATGCGGCCTTTGCCAAACTTCCTGCCGGAACAGTAGAAAACTTAGTAAAACCTGAAAACAAAGCTACCTTAACCAAGGTATTAACTTACCACGTAATAGCAGGAAAAATTGATTCGAAAGAATTAATAAAAAGAATAAAAGCAGGTAATGGTTTAGCTACCTTAAAAACAGTGAGTGGCGGTACTTTATACGCTATGATGAATGGAGATAAAAACATTGTGATTAAAGACGAAAACGGAAACGTTTCTAACATTTCTATTTACGATGTGTACCAGTCAAATGGTGTAATACATGTAATTGATGCAGTAGTTACTCCTAAAATGTAATTCTTTCCAATTTTATAATAAATAGTTTTAGTTAATTAAGTCATCTGCCATTCATTAGCAGATGGCTTTTTTATTTTTAAAATCCCCAATTTAAACCCTTTATCAATATTGATTTTGTATTTGCTTATTTTATTAAGTAATTCACCTCCCCAATTTATTTGAAAATGATTAATACAATACAAAAAAAATTAGCTTTAATTTTATTAGGCAGCATATTGTTTTTGCAAACAAATGCACAGAAAAAAGCACCAGATAACTGGTTTAATTTAGACCCCAAAGCAAATAAAGTTTATGGCGTAAGTACAGATAAAGCATACAGTGAGTTATTAAAAGGGCGCAAATCAAAAACAGTTATTGTGGCCGTTATTGATGGAGGAACCGATGTAAGCCATGAAGATCTAAAAGATATTATTTGGGTAAACCCGAAAGAAGTTGCCAATAATGGAATTGACGATGACTATAATGGTTATATTGACGATATAAATGGCTGGAATTTTATTGGAGGTAAGGACAGTAATGTGGTAGAGGATAACATGGAAATTACACGCGTTTATGCCAAATACAATAAAAAATTTGCTAATACCACCCGAGGCGAGTTGGTAAGCAATGTAGATAAAACAGAATTTGATTTATACAAAAAAGCAGAAACTTTATATTTAAAAAAGTCTAACGAAGCCCAAAGAAATGCCAGTATTTATAAAAAAATTAGCGAAGGTATAAGGAATATAGTAAGCTACTTTAACAAAGAAGATATTACCCTGGATGAGTTAAAAACCTATCCGGTAAAAACCAACATTGATAACCTCGCTGTTATCAATGTAACCAATGCTATCAAACAAAAATTACCAATAAAAACTTTATTATCTGAATTAGATGGCGCTTACAACTATTTTAACAACCAGTTGGAGACCCATTTAAACCAGGAATTAAATACCAGGAGATTAGTTGGTGATAATTATGATAATGTAAATGAAAAATATTATGGCAATAACAGAGTAAGCGGACCTAAAGGTGATCACGGAACACATGTTGCCGGTATTATAGCTGCCGTAAGAAACAACAATGTGGGCATAAACGGAGTGGCAGATAATGTTAGAATTATGGTGTTACGAGTAGTACCTGATGGAGATGAACGCGATAAAGATATTGCCAATGCCATTCGTTATGCTACTGACAACGGAGCAAAAATAATTAACATGAGTTTTGGCAAATCACTTTCGCCAAACAAACACGAAGTAGATGAGGCCGTAAGGTATGCAGTAAGCAAAGATGTATTATTAGTGCACGCTGCGGGTAACGATCATAACAATATTGATACCGTTGAAAATTTCCCTACAGCCCGTTACGAATATGGTACCGACAAAGCATCAAACTGGATTGAAGTAGGAGCCAATACCTGGAAAACAAAAAAAGACTTAACAGCCGTTTTCAGTAACTATGGTAAAAACACCGTTGATGTATTTGCTCCCGGTTTCGATATCTATTCATCAATTCCCGAAAACAAATACGAAAGCTTTAATGGAACAAGTATGGCCGCACCAGTTGTTGCAGGAGTCGCAGCTGTTTTACGTTCTTACTTCCCTGATTTAACTGCTCAGCAAACCAAAGAATTAATTTTAGAATCAGCCATTGTATATAAAAAGAAAGTATATATACCAGGAGGACAAACCAAAACCAAACTAAGTGAAATATCAAGAACAGGAGCCGTAGTTAATTTATACAATGCAGTAAATTTAGCCATAACCAGAGGTTATAAATCTTACAACTAATACACCCCTTTTCACAAAAAAGCCGATTGAAATTCAATCGGCTTTTTTATTTCCATAAAATAAGACTGCACTTTTAATGAACACCAAAATTGTAAGAAAAAGCAAGCATTAAACCTCCCGGTTTTAACACATTCATTACACTTTTACTTCTGCTTGTTAAAGTGTACCTGTTGTCCAGTGACTCATAACTGGCACCATCCACTAAAATAGAATACCCCATTTCAAAAACAAGCCTGTTACCTTTTTTTCTTATCCATTGGCGTTGTACCGATATATTAAATAAAGTAGCAGGGTTACATTTCATTTTTACTTCAGTAGTACCCGTTATTCCATACATATTTTGCACTTCCAGGTTTAAAGGCACTTCATCCAATCCTGTTGCCCTGGAAATACTAATTACCGGACACCATGCATTGGTATTAATGGCATTGAATACAACACCCAAACCAACCTTGCTTCCCCAGCTTCCCAATCCTGCCGATGCATCCAATAATAATCTATCGCTTAACCTGACACCCAGTTTAAGTCCAGTTAAACCACAGTTATTATTTAAGCCGGAACCAACACCAATATAAAATGCCGGATTTTTAGTTAACGGACCATAGTCATTTTTTGATTGAGCCATTGCCTTATTCAATAAGACAATAACAAACAGTAAAGTAAATAATTTAATTCTTTTCATAAGTAAGGCAAATTAATTGAATTGTAATTAATAATAAAAGATTTACTCTGCACCCAATAATAATTTAACCAAACAGAACAAACCAATTCTGTTAATTTTTCCGTTTATTTGAATGAATGAATTTAAAATATCTAACACTTATTTTTTGCTTAGTAAAGTTACATGTAAGCTTAGCACAGGTTGTATATGATAACGCCACTTACGACAAAAATATAAAAACAGTTCAACTCGTTATTGATGGTACAGACGACCGCTACCCCATACTGTTACTCAACAGCAACCAACAATTAAAATTAAGCTTCGATATAATTGGTAACAACAACGAGTATTTTCAATACACATTAATTCACTGCGATGCTAACTGGCAGCCCACGCCTATGGCACAAAGCTTATATATAAAAGGAATGACATTTGACAACATAAGCGACTTTAAATTCTCTACCAACACTTATGTAAAGTATGTGCACTATAATTTGCGTTTACCAAACGACAATATGAAACCCTTTCTAGCTGGTAATTATATTATAAAAGTGTACCGGAATTTTGATGAAGAAAAAGTAGTATTAACAAGGCGGTTTATGGTTCTAAACAACCAAACCAAAATTGCAGCTACCGCCAAACCCGCATCCTTAGCCGAATACCGATTTACAAAACAAGAACTTAATTTTACCGTTGAATACAATGCAGCTACTATACCCAATCCTTTGCAGGATATAAAAGTAGTAGTACTTCAAAATAACCGTTGGGATAATGCCTTACGGGGAGTACCACCTTTATTTGCCAGCAATGGCAAATTAGATTTTAATTATTTAGATAAAACCCTGTTTAGTGGGGGCAATGAATTTCGTTTTTTTGATACACGTAACCTAAGGCAGTATAGCGTAAATGTTCGCACCAAATATTTTGATTCTGTTTATAAATGCCTGTTAAACATTGATGAACCTAGGAGTAGCAAACAATATTCGCAATATTTAGATTATAATGGAAAACGTATTATTGATAACAAAGAAGGTACCAATGCCGACTTAGATGGTGATTATGCCCTTATGCAGTTTCAGCTGAGTGCTACCGCCTTGTTACCACCCAATACAGATGTATATGTTTTTGGTGAGTTTACCGACTGGAAACTCAAACCCGAATATAAAATGACATACAATGCCAACCGTATGCGGTACGATTTAGATGTGTCATTAAAACAAGGACGGTATGAATATGCATATGCATTATTAAATCCTGAAACCAATTTACCTGACGAGTCAGCTTTTGAAGGCAACTATGCCAATACCGAAAACGAATACATGATTTATGTTTACAACCATAACCTCCAATTCAATTACGATGAATTAATAGGCTCTTATCTGTTTAATACCATTCGGTAAATTTTAAACTTTTGACTTTCACATACAATTGTTTCAATTTAAAAATGTTTATAAATATTTAATAGCCATACAAAAGCCTCAATTACTTTTGAAATAGAAAATAAAGAATATTATGAGTGATAATAAAGAAAAAATAAAAGCGCTTCAGCTTACCATGGATAAGCTTGATAAGCAGTACGGAAAAGGAACCGTAATGCGTATGAGCGATAAATTAGTGGTAGCCAGCGAAGCCATTTCAACAGGCTCACTAAGCTTGGATATTGCATTAGGTGTTGGCGGATTACCTGTTGGTAGAATTATAGAAATATACGGACCAGAATCATCAGGTAAAACCACATTAAGTATGCATGCCATTGCCGAAGCACAAAAAAAAGGCGGTATTGCTGCTTTTGTTGATGCGGAACATGCCTTTGACAAAACATACGCAGAAAAATTAGGTATCGATGTCGACAATTTAATTATATCGCAACCGGATGACGGAGAGCAGGCATTAGAAATTGCAGATGCATTAATCCGCTCAGGTGCAATTGATATTATTGTTATTGACTCCGTAGCTGCATTGGTTCCAAAAGCCGAAATTGAAGGTGAAATGGGCGAAAGCAAAATGGGTTTACAGGCACGTTTAATGAGCCAGGCATTACGTAAGTTAACCGGTACCATTAATAAAACAGGCTGCGTTTGTATTTTTATTAACCAGTTACGCGAAAAAATTGGTGTTATGTTTGGTAACCCTGAAACAACTACCGGTGGTAATGCACTTAAATTTTACGCTTCAGTACGTTTAGATATTCGTAGAATAGGTCAGTTAAAAGAAGGTGTTGAAATTATTGGTAACAGAACAAGAGTAAAAGTAGCCAAAAACAAACTGGCTCCTCCTTTCCGTACCGTTGAGTTCGACATTATTTACGGAGAAGGTATTAGCCGTTTAGGTGAAACAATTGATTTAGGTGTTGATTTCGAAATTATAAAAAAAGCCGGTTCATGGTTTAGTTATAATGACACCAAGTTAGGCCAAGGGCGTGATGCTGTTAAACAAATATTAACTGACAATCCGGAATTAACTGCCGAAATTGAAAAACAAATTATAGACAAAGCCAATTCGGGTAACGTTAAAATTAAAGTAGAACCGGAATAGGAATTAGTAGTTCATATTTCAAAATACAACTAAAAAGGTCGACATTTTACAAAGTGCCGACCTTTTTAGTTAAATAATATTAATTTTTATTAGGTCCGATATCCCTTTAAAACCAATACTTAACACCATCATTTTAAACACTTTAATCAACTTATTTATCTCACTAAAAACAATTTGTCATTTATTTAGCTATCTTTGTCGCTTATTTTTATAACAGTACTTTGAAAAATTTTAGTGATTTGGGCGTAGAAACGCCCATCTTGAATGCGATTCAAGAGATGGGGTTTGAGACCCCAACGCCCATACAGGAACAGTCTATTCCGGTATTTTTAGAAACAGGGCAAGATATTTTAGGATTGGCCCAGACGGGAACAGGTAAAACGGCAGCATTTGGATTGCCAATTATCCAACTTATACAGCCTACCAACAAAAATGTTCAAGCATTAATTATTTGTCCAACTCGTGAGCTTTGCATGCAAATAAGCAAAGACCTTGGTAACTTTAGCAAATTTAAACCCGGTTTAAGTATTGTTGCTGTTTACGGAGGTAGTAGCATTGAACGTCAGATTTCTGATATTAAACGTGGAGCAAACATTATTGTAGCAACTCCGGGTCGTTTAATGGATTTAATGAGCCGCAGAGCCATTAACATTTCAACCGTTAATTTTGTGGTACTTGATGAAGCAGATGAAATGCTTAATATGGGATTTGAAGAAGATGTAGAATACATTTTAGCTGAAACTCCCACTGAAAAACGTGTATGTTTATTTAGTGCAACCATGCCTAAAAGCATCAGAAACATTGCTAATAAATACATGAAAAACCCATTTGAGATTACCGTAGGTAAATCAAATTCAGGTAATGTAAATATTACGCATCAGTTTGCGGCAGTGCATGCTCGCGATAAATACGCAGCGTTAAAACGTTACTTAGATTTTAACAGTGATAATATTTATGCTATTATTTTCTGTACTACCAAACACGAAACCCAGGACATCAGCGATAAATTAATCAAAGATGGTTATAACGCAGATTGTTTACACGGTGATTTAAGCCAGGGACAACGTGAAAAAGTAATGAACCGTTTTCGTCATCATGCCATTAAAATATTATTGGCAACTGATGTAGCTGCTCGTGGTATTGATGTTACAGGTTTAACCCATGTAATACATTTCCATTTACCTGATGATATTGAAAACTACACACACAGAAGTGGTAGAACAGGTAGAGCAGGTAAATTAGGTGTTTCATTTACTTTACTTAACATGCGTGAAAACGGCAGATTAAGAGATATTGAACGTCTTTCAAATATAAAATTTGAAAAAATTCTTATTCCAAGTGCCGAAGAAGTACGCGATAAAAAATTATTAGCATTTACTGATACCATTATCAATACAGAAATTGAAACAAGTATTTTTGATGATAAAGTAATGGCCGGCTTACACCCATTAATGTCTATTCCTTCTGAGGAATTAATTCAAAAATTCCTTTCACTTGAATTACGCAGGTTTAGTGCTGAATATTTAAATGCTCCAGACTTAAATGTTGACAGCAAATCACCACGTGACCGTGATTCTGGTTCGAGCGAAGGTGGTGGCAGAGATAGAAATCAACGCATTTTTGTAAGTTTAGGAAAAAAAGACGGTTTTGATATTCGTAGCTTTAAAGATTGGGTTGCTCAAATGAGTGGCTTAAACTGGAAAGAATTACATGTAGATGTAAGTGGTGTTTTTAGTTTTGTTGATGCCAACACTGAACATGCAACTAAAATTATTGATGCATTAAATGGCAGTACTTATGAAGGCCGTCCGGTACGCGCTGAATTAAGTGGTGACAAACCAGGCGGAAGCGGTGGCCGTTCTCGTAACGGTGGTCGTAGTGGTGGATATGGAAGAAGCGAAGGTGGCAGAGATGGAGGACGCAGTGAAGGAGGTAGAAGCAGAAGCTATAGCGGAGCAAACAGAAGAAGTGAAGGAAGTGGAGGATACGGAACACGTGATTCAGGTGGCAGCAGAGATGGAGGAGGAAGAGCTTATCGCTCAGGTTCAACCGACAGACCTAGAAATAGTGAAGGTGGAGAAAGAAGACGTAGAAGAGATTAGTGTTAATCCTATTCACATTATTCAATATAATAAAAAAGCCAAATCAGATTGATTTGGCTTTTTTTATGCATGTTGCTCTCCTGTTTTATAAAGTTTATAGCAAGTTGTAGGACGAAAGTTTATCTCATTATTCAATTAAAAGGCAAGGCTAAAATAGGCATAAAAAAATCCGAACCAGTTTTATCTGATTCGGATTTTATATCAATAATTTTATTAAAGCTTATTTCTTTTTGTTTTGGCTTCCTAATCTATCCATCACACAACGGAAACCAATAGTTGCTGTTGATTGTTCCTGATCTAAGTATCTTCTTGTTCCCGGACTTAACCAATATGCTCTGTCATTCCAGCTACCGCCTTTGTAAACTCTGGCAGCGTTGTTAATTAATGATGTTACGCTGTACTCATATTTTTGATCAATATCTGAGTAGCTTAACTCATCACGGAAACCAATATTATCCGCTTTTTGGTAGTTACGTCTTTTTGCATTTTCAGCTTCAGTTACATCTCTGTATATAACCCTGCCTAAACTATCTTTTTCGGTAATTGCTCCATCAGCATCACGCACTTGTGTTTTGTAAACGTTACCTCTGAAAGCATCCATATCACTGTTATCTTCTAATGAAAGCGGACGGTACACATCCATTACCCACTCGCTAACATTTCCAGCCATGTGATACAGACCAAAATCGTTAGGAATAAAAAATTTGTCTTTTACCGCAGTAGTATATGATGCATTATCGTTTAAGTTACCGGCAATACCTTTGTAATCACCTCTTCCTCTTACGTAGTTAGCATACATTCTTCCACGTGTTTTTTCATTATCGCTTCTGCGTAAAGTTAAACCATTCCAAGGGTAAATTCTTCTTACATCAACATTCTCGTTGTATGAAGCAGTCATATAACCATTTGCAGCATATTCCCACTCAGCCTCTGTTGGTAAACGGTAATCAGGTAATAAAATACCATCTTCCATTTTTACCTGACGTTTTTTACCATTAGGCGTATAATCTTTAAGCTCTTTCTTAATATCAACAGGTGTTAAACCTAACATGTAAGCCTCTGTGTTAAATGTTTCCTGACCTTGTTTTAAAAGATTACTGTTTTTCATTAAGCCTTCTCTAATCATAATCATCTCATTAACACGGTCAGTACGCCATTTGCAATACTCATTAGCTTGCAACCAGCTTACACCTACAACCGGGTAATCCCTGAAGTTCGGATAACGTAAATAGTAATTTACATAAGGCTCATTGTATGAAAGTTTTGAACGCCATACCAAAGTATCAGGTAAAGCTTTCTCTGCTACTATCGGATTTTCAGCACTGTAAGCACGGTTTAACCAATATACATACTCTAGGTAATGTAAATTAGTTACCTCTGTTTCATCCATATAGAAACTATTAACGGTAAGACGTCTTTTTAAGTTATTTCTATCGTAGGTAACATCTTGTTCAGAAGCTCCCATTACAAAAGTACCGCCTTCCACAAATACTAAACCTGGACCTGTTTCCTGGTCTGTGAATTTATGTTTCTCAAATCCTCCCCATTTAGTATCGTTGTATTTCCAACCTGTTGAACTGGATTTTTCAGAACAAGCTGAAAAAACCATGGTGGCGGCAAACGATGCAAACAATAATTGATTTACTAATTTCATAGTATGATATAGTTTTCTTAAAGTTTCCAAATATAACGGATTTTAAGACTTTAGTGTATAAATACGAAAAAAAAATGTTAAAAATGTGTGTTTCTGGTTGATAAGTTTGAAACAGAAGTACTTAAAACCATTGAAAAATAGCGCAAAAAGGCCATTTCCACCAAAGAAAAAGTAATTAACAAAATTTATTTCTTTCTTTAAAATTTACCACCAAAAAAAATCATAGCTATCTAAAAACTAACACATTATAGTATAATAGCCAAAATTTGCTACTATAAACAATCAACAATATTTTGAAAGGCAAGTAATAACAATTTTATTTGAACCTTAATCGGTGCGCAAATTTATGAGCAATGACCAAATTAAAGACGAAGTAAGGCAAAAATTTATTACATTTTTGGAGCAAAATGAGCAACGTAAAACACCGGAACGCTTTGCCATACTTGATGAGATTTATAATAACAAGGAGCATTTTGATGTAGAGACGCTTTTTGAACACATGAAAAAGCGCAATTATAGGGTAAGCAGGGCAACTGTTTACAATACGCTTGACTTACTATTAGATTGCGGCTTGGTAATAAAGCACCAGTTTGGTAAAAACTTAGCCCGCTTTGAAAGGGCTTACGGGTTCAGACAGCACGACCACATGATTTGTAATTATTGCAACAATATTTTAGAGTTTTGCGACCCCAGGATACACCAGATAAAAACGATGATGGGTGATTTAATGCAATTTGAAGTAACCAACCACTCTTTGTATTTATTTGGCAACCCTAAATTAGACGAAAACCGAAATTGTTTAACCTGCCAAAAAGCAATTCCTAAACCTGATTATTAATAGATTATATAATTAAAAACAGCCAAATAATAATTGGCTTCAAGATAAAAATAAAATAAAAATGATAGACGTAGTATTAGGCCTGCAATGGGGCGATGAAGGTAAAGGTAAAATAGTTGATGTGTTGACTCCACAATATGATGTGGTGGCAAGATTCCAGGGAGGACCAAATGCGGGACATTCGTTGGAATTTAACGGACAAAAACACGTATTAAATACCATTCCTTCGGGTATTTTTCACAAACACTGCATCAATATTATTGGCAGTGGTGTTGTAATTGACCCTATTACGTTTAAAAAAGAAATTGAAAAAATTAGTACAGGCGGAGCTAATCCGCTTGAAAATCTTTACATATCAGAAAAAGCCCATATTATTCTTCCAACACACAGATTGGTTGATGCTGCAAGCGAAGCCAATAAAGGCGAGCACAAAATTGGTTCTACACTTCGTGGAATCAGCCCCACCTATCAGGATAAAATTGGCAGAAGCGGCTTACGTGTAGGCGATATTTTATCGGCTAATTTTAACCAGAAATACCAGATTGTAGCAGCCAATCACCGCACTTTGCTGGATAGATTTAACTATCCGTATAACATGGTGGAACACGAACCTGCGTTTTTTGAAGCTGTTGAGTTTTTAAAACAATTTAAAATTGTAAACACCGAGTACTTTTTAAATGATTTAATTAACGATGGAAAGAAAATTTTAGCAGAAGGAGCTCAAGGTACTTTGTTAGATATTGATTATGGAACTTATCCATTTGTAACTTCATCAAATACCATTACAGGTGGTGTTTGTAATGGTCTTGGGGTAGCTCCCCAACACATTAAACGTGTATATGGTATTTTTAAAGCCTATTGCACACGTGTAGGAAGCGGCCCTTTCCCAACAGAACAGGATAATGAACAAGGTGAAGAGTTAAGGAAACTAGGTCATGAATTTGGTGCCACAACCGGCAGACCAAGAAGAACAGGCTGGCTTGATTTACCTACTTTAAAATACAGCATTATGCTAAATGGTGTAACAGATTTAATCTGTACCAAAAGTGATGTATTAAGTGGCTTGGGTCAAATTCCGGTTTGCCATGCTTACGAGATTGATGGTACTATCAGCGATAAAATCCCTTACAGTTTAGTGGACGCAACAATTACCCCGCAATACCAGAATTTTGCAGGCTGGACAGGTGATTTGAGTAAAATAAAAACATATAATGAATTACCGGAAACTTTTAAAACTTATATGGCTTTTGTTGAAGAGCAAATTGGTTTAAAAGTAAATACTATTTCTGTTGGCCCTGACAGGGATGAAACAATTGTAAGGTAATTACATGCAAAAAAACTTATTGTTAGCTTTTAAAAGAATAGCCTTTGCTGAAGGCTGTTCTTATTTATTATTTGGCATTACCATGCCTCTTAAATACTTATATGGCATAATTGGACCCAATTATTATATTGGTATGACTCATGGCATTTTGTTTATGTTGTATGTAATATCTTTATTTTGGGTGGCTATTCAATATAAATGGAGTTTAGGTAAAACGTTTTTGTTTTTTATAGCCGCATTTATTCCGTTTGGTACCTTTTATAGTAATTCCAAACTATAAGGGTTCTCTCTAAAACCAAAAACCGAGTGCTGCAATAAACTCATCTCTGCGGTTGGAATATTTATTGTTAAAATAAAACACTTTCTCATCCGCATCCTGTGTTTCTATTCTTCTGCATTCAAAGCGTAAGTATGAGTTAGCTATTGGCTTTATTTCAATCCCAAAAGTTGCTCCCCATAAATGCAAGCCAACCAAATTATGAAACTCATTTAAAACGGGGCCTGTCAAAAGTTCATTTTGATCTTTAAAATATTCGCCTCTTCCATACACACTAACCTTTTTAGTAAAGCGCAGCCTTGTTACAAGTAAAGCACTATACATAAAAGCACTCGCTGTTGTATCAGTTAATACAGAATTTTCCTGAACACCATAATTAGCTTCAGCAGCCAAATCAAATCGTTTTGATTTATAGGTTAGGTAAAAATTGTTATACAGCCTTTTTTGTTTTCTTTTTTGTTCATCAGGCGACTCATCAGCATAAAGTGTATTAAAGTTTAAACTTAACTTTTCAGATACATCATAAATAGCTGAGAAACCAAACGCTTTACTTTGGTTTGTTTCTACAAACGTATTGAACCCGTTAAAAGCACTTACCTGTAAACTAAACTTGTCCGTTAAATGAAAAGTAAGCTTGGCACCACTCAAATAATAGGGTTCATAATAGGTTACGGCACTTATGGAACTGGTAATATTTTCGCGTGGTTGAATGGACTCTACACCCAAATGCGTTCTGAAATACCCCGCATCAAACCAAACACCTTTTACAATTTTAAACCCTACGTTTGCTTCTTGTATATAGTTGTATTTGTTTGACCATGCACTTGCCGCTATATCGCCATAATGCAAAGTTAAATTCCCTCTTAGTTTGGTAGAAGTATACTTAGCATTTATCATTAACATGTTTAAAGAAAAAGCTTCGCTTACAGGTGCTGAAGTAGGAAATTTCTGGTAATTGCCCACACCTACCGAATCTGTATAATAAGCATAGTAAGTGCTTATATAGCCACTTAACTTTATCTGTCCTGTTGAATCGTATTTTTCATCCCTTTCAGTAATACGTGTGCCTTCAAAAGCCAAATCAGTTTCTTTGTTATTGGTATTAAGCCCGTCTTTCTTTTCAGGCTTATCAATCATTCTTATATTGCTTTTGTGTTTTACAGTATCGGTAATGGAATTGTTATTAAGTGTTACTTTGGGTGTAATAAAAATTTGGGTAGGCTTTAATTCTTTTTCTTTCTGCTTTGTGGTAATATTATTATTAGTAGTAATGACTGTATCTAAATGTAAAATTATTTTTAAATATTGCCCTGCCCTGATGTAATCTTCGTTGCTTATGTTATTCCATTCTTTTATCTGGTTTACGGAACACTGATGCTTTACTGCAATCCTATACAGGTTTTCGCCTGACCTAACTTTATAATAAATAATGGAATCTTTAGGTATTTGTTGTTGCGCATTGGCATTGGGAATAAATCCCAAAAACAATATGAAACCTATCAAATACTTCAGTTTTTGCATGCAGTAAATGTTATTTTTTTTCTATTAACTCAAAACCTTGTTTTCCATCACGTTCCATAAAATCAACCTGCATACCGGCAAAAAATAAAGCCTGGCCGGGATGGTAAATAATTTTTATCCCTTCAATTTCCACTACTTTATCTTTATCAGTAGGTTCATCAAAGCCAATCACTAAACCTTTATCGCTTGCATTTTTTTGTTTAATACCTACGCGTAAAAAATAATTATCAGGTATTTGTAGGCTAACTTTATATTGTTGAATAGCCTTAATGGCTGCGGGTGTTAAATGCACTAAATTCATGTTGTTTGATATCTTTTACTTTGAAAACTTCGCTAACTTTTTTACCAACTGTGGGCCTCCATAAATAAAGCCGGTATACAACTGAATTAAACCTGCACCTGCTGCTAACTTTTGTTGAGCTGTTTCTACCGAATGAATACCACCCACGCCAATGATTGGAATATGTCCGTTTGATTTCTGTTTAATATAAGCCACTATTTCGGTTGACTTTTCGCTTAGTATTTTTCCGCTTAACCCTCCTGCTCCTATCGCTTCCACTTCGTTTTTATCTGTAATCAAATCAGCCCTGCTTATGGTTGTATTAGTAGCTACCAAACCGTCAATGCCTGTCATTTGCACTATTTCAATTACATCATCTAATTGCGATAATGTTAAATCAGGTGCTATCTTCAATAAAATAGGTTTCTGCTTTTGGCCTTGTTTGATAAAAGTTTTTCTTTCTTCCATCAAAGCCATTAATATTTCACTCAATGGCTTTTTGTCCTGCAATTCACGTAAATTAGGCGTGTTTGGCGAGCTCACGTTCACTACAAAATAATCAACTAATGGGTACAAGCCTGTAAAACATTTTACATAATCGTCTTTGGCATTTTCGTTAGGTGTAACCTTGTTTTTACCGATATTACCTCCAACTATTAAATCAGTGGGCCTGTTAACCAAACGTTGTTTTATTACTTCTAAACCATCGTTATTAAAGCCCATACGGTTTATAATACATTCATCTTTGGGTAATCGAAATAAACGGGGTAAATCATTGCCACTTTGCGGTAATGGAGTAACGGTTCCTATCTCCACAAAACCAAAGCCTAAGGAACTTAACTCTTTTAAATATTTTGCATTTTTATCGAAACCAGCTGCTAAACCTACGGGGTTATAAAAGTTTAACCCTAAAAACTGAACAGGATTTTTTACCCTGAAAATGGCAGCACAAATACTTCTTACGAATGGTATTTTACAGAGGATACGGTAAGTATTTAAAGAGAAATAATGCGCGGTTTCAGCCGGCATTAAGAATAAT
>CAYTWI010000028.1:0-35333 GCA_964442045.1 uncultured Bifidobacterium sp. | reverse complement strand
CATAAAGGCCGCTTTGGCAAAAAACTTGGAGCCTATATTATCTTTTTTCAACACATCAACCAAAAACTCGCTTAACTCAAATGTGCGTTTCTGTAACTGACGGAACTTATTATGGTAAGATGAGTTCTGGAATAACAAATCATATGAATTCCTGATCATACCTGTGCAGGCGGTAGAGGCACATACAAATGTTCTGTCAGGTGTAATTTCATTCAGCAGCTTTTCACTTACCTGCCTGGCATCATTCCACTGACCTGCGTTAAAGGCAGGCAAACCACAACATGTTTGCTCTATATTATAATTAACCTGACAACCTGCTTTTTCAAGTACCTTAACCATATTAAACCCTGTTTGCGGGTTAAACTGATCAATAAAACAAGGTATAAATAAATCTATTTTCATTGTAATACTACTTAGGTTAATTTACTTTACTTGTATAACTTTTAAAGTTTTTTATCTGTACAATAAAAACCAATCCTATTAAAAAATAAATGGCCAGAGCCACCACCGATAAACGCATATTATGTGTAAGGCCATTTAACAATCCATAACTAAAGGTACCTAATACAATGGCAAATTTTTCACATACATCGTAAAAGCTAAAGAAGGAAGCATTGTCTTTTGTTCCTTCAGGAATCAGTTTAGCATAAGTGCTTCTGAACATAGATTGGATACCGCCCATAACTATACCTACCAAAGCGCCTAAGCCCATAAAATGAATAACCACTTTTTTTATTTTGGTAGTACCAAATTCAAAATACTCCGGTGTATCGGCAATAAGGTATGCCAGGAAACAAATAATCATCCAGACACAAATAGTTATAATTAAAGTATAAATATTGCCAATGGCTGCCGAAATGCGAGAAAAAGCCCAGGCTCCCAAAATAGCAATTAACTGAATAACTAAAATAGTTCCGATTAAAACGGATGTATCTAAATGCAACTGTTCTTCGCCAAATAAACTGGCTACATACATTACTGTTTGCACACCCATGCTGGTAAAGAAAAAACCAAACAGGTATTTTAACAAAGTAGGCTGTGTTTTTACCTGTAACCAAACTTTTTTCAACTCTTCAAATCCTTTGTGTAAAATATTGCCTTCGTACTTTTTATGGGAGTGTATTTCGGGCACATTCTTAAACATAATCTGGGCAAAGCCTGCCCACCATAAACCTACTGATACAAACGATAAACGGGTGGCAACACCTGCATAATAACTTTCAGCTTCCTTTAAAGCTCCTTCTGCTCCCATGTAAGGGTTAGTGCTTAGCAGCTCAACTGCCTTACCCTGGATAGGGAAAAACCAATTGGGCATCATAATGGTTAACAGGTTTATGATTAATAATATGACACTGCCGATATAACCCATTGAAAAACCTTTTGCACTTACTTTATCCAACATGTCTTCGCTGGCTATTTCCGGCAAAAACGCATTGTAAAAAACAATACTCCCTGCAAAGCCAACCAGACTCAGCATAAATAAAATAACACCAAATGCAATCGTATCGGCAGTAAAAAAGTACATACCCATACAACTGACAGAACCTGTATAACAAAATAGTTTGAGGAATAACTTTTTGTTTTGTTTAAAATCGGCAATACCGGAAAGTAACGGACTTAAAAACGCCACTATTAAAAAACCTGCTGAAACAACAAAGGAGTACAACTCTGACCCGATTACTTTTAACCCGAATATATTTAAGTAATAAATCCCATCAACCATGGCACCTTGCTCAACAGATGCCACTTTACACATTTTATTAAAATAAATTGGGAAAATAGCAGTAGCAATGGTCAGTGAAAAAACCGAATTGGCCCAATCATACATGGCCCATGAGTTAATTACTTTCTTATTGTTAAGTTCCGTTTTAAGCATGATTGGAATTACGTAAAGGCGCAAGATATTTTTTTGCCGCAATAATTATTCAATTGTGAAAGGATTATTTGTTAACAAGGTTTATAGCAATATAATATGGCAACTAAGCCTTTTTTATAGTTGTATTTTTTTAAAAGAGGTACGCGAAGTGGTACCTAAAAGCAAAAAACAGGGAAATAAAAAAACCCAGCAATTGCTGGGTTTATCTTAGTTGCGGAGGCAGGACTCGAACCTACGACCTTTGGGTTATGAGCCCAACGAGCTACCACTGCTCCACTCCGCGATGTATCTTTGAATGTGGTTATCGTCTTTATTACTCAACAACAAAAGTTTTAGTGCGTTTTAAAAAACTATAATTCTTTTGTTTTTGGGAGTGCAAATATAAAGTTGTTTATTTGTAATCCTAATAAAAAAATAAAAAATGTCGTTTCGTGCTGGTTTTGTAAGTATTATAGGTAAACCTAATGTTGGTAAATCTACTTTAATGAATGCCCTATTGGGTGAAAAAATTTCTATAATCACTCCTAAGGCGCAAACAACCAGGCACAGAATTTTAGGCATTTTAAATAACCCTGAATATCAAATTGTATTTTCAGACACTCCCGGTATTATAGAGCCTAAATACAAATTACAAGGCAGCATGATGAAGTTTGTAAACGAAAGTTTAGAAGGTGCTGACTTGGTTATGTTTGTAGCTGACTTTAATGAACAAAACGAAGAGCCTGAATTAATTGAACGCCTTAAACTCATTAAAGCACCTATTATATGTGTTATTAATAAGTTAGATGAAAGCAATCAGGATGATGTTATGAAAAAAATTGACTTCTGGCGCAGTCAGGTTGATTTTTTAGAAATAGTACCTATTTCAGCTTTAAATAAATTTAATTTAGACTTATTACTCAAAAGTATCAAAACTTATTTACCTGAAGGACCTCCTTTTTATGAGCAAGACCAGGTAACGGATAAGTCGGAAAGATTTATTGCTTCTGAAATTTTGCGCGAAAAAATACTGATGCGTTATAAAGAAGAAATTCCTTATTCCGTGCAGGTTGAAATTGAATCGTTTAAAGACGAAGAAAAAATACTACGTATCAGTGCTATTATATATGTAATGCGTGACTCGCAAAAACAAATTATGATAGGTAAAGGTGGTATAGCCATTAAAAATATGGGTATAGCCGCCAGAAGAGATTTAGAAAAATTCTTTGGTAAACAGGTTTTCTTACAAACTTTTGTAAAGGTTAAAGAAGGCTGGCGCGATAATAATAACCTGTTAAAAGAATGGGGTTACGATAATGACGGCCAATAAATATTAATTGCCTGAAAATTGTTCCCTGATTCCACCTTCTAAAGCTGTCCACTTTCCTGTTCTGTAACCAATTGCTTTCAAGGCATTATTTGTCCAGGTGTTGCAGGTATGGAAAAAGCTAAACTCTCTCTGTGCCTCGTAAGTAACTTCCCCTTGTTTAGTAGTATTAAAAGGTGTTACCATTTGTCCGTTGTTTTGAGCAAAACTGTTTTTAATAAAACTGCATAGCTGTAGGTATTGCTCCGGGCTTAAATATATTTTCCTGATGAACTTCCTGTTAAAAGGGTATTGTCCTTCGTAGCTTACATGCATAATAGACTGACCAAAACCACACAGAGAAGAAAGTCCGGTTAAATAGTTCATGTTATCCCAGCGTTTGTTTTGCTGGTAAAACTTATTTTCAGCAAAGCCAAAACACAACCACTCCTGGTCAGTTGGGTTAAAGTCGGCCCTGTTTATAAATGTTTCCCAATTGGTTTGTTCGTTTTTAACCGGTACTATTACTTCGCTATGCATGCCATCGCCTGCTACATAAACCAATAATCCTTTATTTTTAACTAAGTAATCGCCATTTACTTCAATAAGGGGTAAAACCAAACAACATAAGTAATAGAATGATGCTATAGATAATATTCCATAACATAGTTTAAGACCATACTTTCCAATTTTTTGTAACATTTTATATCTGTTTTTTTATATGATAAGGTATTATTAATTAGACCCAATTCAAGTTTAGGCGAAATTTTTGTAAATTAAACTTACTTTTGCAAATATATTTATATTATGCAAAAGAGAAACGATAGCGGAAAGAGATTTGATAAAAAAGGTGGTAAAACACCTCCTTCATTTTCATCATCAAAAAAATCATATGGTAATGATGATAACAAATCAAGTCGTAAACCAAGCGGTAATAGCAGCAGAAGCTCAAAAGAAGATGGTTTTAAACCCGGTTCCAGAGCTAAAAGTTATGGCGACAGTTCGTTTTCTACAAAATCGGGTAAAACTTCAGGCAGAACTTCATCAGATAGATTCAGTGATGATAAAAAACCTTACAGCAGAAGCAAAAATATAGGGGATGATAAATTTTCATCAAGCGCACGTAAGCCAAGTACCAGAAGTACCTCTGACCGATTTAGTGACGACAAAAAACCTTACAGCAGAAATAAAAACATAGGTGAAGATAAGTTTTCATCGAGTTCACGTAAACCTAGTGCAAGAGGCACATCCGACAGGTTTGACACTGATAAAAAACCATACAACAGAAGTAAAAATATAGGTGAAGATAAGTTCTCGTCAAGCACACGCAAGCCAAGCGCAAGGGGCACTGCTGACAGATTTGACGATAAAAAACCATATAGCAAAAGCAGGAATACGGGTGATGATAAATTTTCATCAAGTACACGTAAACCAAGCACTAGAACTTCATCTGACAGATTTGAGACTGACAAAAAAAGCAGCTACGGTAAAAATACTTCATCGCGCAGGATAAAGGATGAGTTTAATGACGAACCTAAAAAGTTTGTAGCTAAACCTGATAATATAAACAGCAAAGAAACTTTTCGTAAAAAAGGCATATCGGAAGATGCAAAACCTTTGAAAGGAAAAAGCACTAAAGAGAAAACCAAGTTTGAGTTCAGGAGTGTAAGGAAAGCAAAGTTTGCTGATGAGAAAAATACCAAAGTAAATAAAAAAACTGCAGAGCAGGATTTAAACATTGGTGAAATACGCTTGAACAGGTTTATAGCCAATGCAGGTATTTGCAGCCGTAGAGAAGCTGATACTTTAATAACAGCAGGATTGGTTACTATTAACGGAAGCGTGGTAACCGAAATGGGTTATAAAGTAAAAGCAGGCGATGACATCAGGTACAATGGTGAAAGGCTTTCAGTTGAAGAAAAAATTTATATTTTAATGAACAAGCCTAAAGATGCTATTACTACTGCCGAAGATCCAGAAGGCCGTAAAACAGTTTTTGACTTAATTGAAGGCAAACTGGCTCAAAGGGTTTTTGCTGTTGGCCGTTTAGATAGAAACACCACAGGTGTACTTTTATTAACCAACGATGGTGATTTGGCACAACGCTTAATGCATCCGAAATATGAAGTAGAAAAAGTATACATAGCTACTTTAAACAAGGATTTAACTAAAAACGATTTATGGCAACTGGCAGGTGGTGTGGAGTTGGAAGACGGTATGATAAAACCCGATGCAGTAGCTTATGCCGAAGAAAGTAAAAAAGATGTGATTGGTGTGGAGATTCATAGTGGCCGTAATAGAATTGTACACAGAATGTTTGAACACATGGGTTACTTAGTTGACAAACTGGATAGAGTAGCTTATGCAGGTTTAACCAAATCTAAATTGAAACGCGGTGAGTGGAGAGAGTTAACAGAGAAAGAATTAAAAACTTTAAAACGTAACGTAAAGTTAGGTTAATAAAAAATGTTAGGATTAAAATTGGCCACGGACCCGCGTTGGGTAAATATAGCTGAAAAACAAATTGATGAAATACTAACTGACCATGCTTACTGCGAACAAAAAGCAGCCAGTAGCGGTATTTCTCTAATCATTAATTTTCCGGAAAAAGACAGGATTGTCGATCAGATTACTTCCATTGTAGCAGAAGAATGGGGGCATTTCAGAAAAGTATTAAAAGAGCTTGATAAGCGCGGTTATAAACTGGGCTTACAACGTAAAGACGAGTATGTAATTGAGTTAAAAAAACTCATTCGTAAAGGCGGCAGCCGAAACCAGCAAATGTTGGATAAACTTTTGGTATTTGCCATGATTGAAGCCCGCAGTTGCGAAAGGTTCAGGTTACTGTCTTTACATATAAAAGATGAAAGCTTAAAACAATTTTACCATGAGTTTATGGTGAGTGAAGCCGGTCATTACCGCGCCTTTATTGATTTGGCTAATCATTATTTACCGGAACAAGAGGTAAAGAAACGCTGGAACGAAATACTGGAAGCAGAAGCCAATATATTAGCTGGCCTGGAGCTCCGAGGCGACAGAGTGCATTAAACACTCAACTACTTATTCAAAAATTTTATCAGGCTCAGGTACTTTAAATACTAAAAAGTTAGTACCAAAAAAATTGAGCATTACGTTCAACAATATAGCTATAATATTGGAGACGAAAGGACCATTATCGTTTAACCAGTTAGCAGATAATGTCCAACCCATTGAATCAACTATATCTGCTAAATATTGGTGCGGCATTATATAATGGTCGCATAAAAAATTAAAGCCTAAGTAAATAAAAAAGGTTACTGCATATACCAGAATATATTTCAGCAAATACTTTTCGCCATCGTCTGCCTGGTCTACATAAGTCCATAGCTTATTGAGAGTAAAGCCCACAAAAAATCCCATAATCCAGCCAATGGCTTTGGTTAATAAATTCAATGCGGGAAACTGTAACGACAATAGCCAGAAAACCAATAAGCTCACCAATGTACTTGAAGTACCTACTATGCCAAACTTAATAAATTTTTTGGCTGTAGGGTATTGGGCAAACCATTTTCTAATATGCTTAATCGTAGCTATTACCATTTTTTCGTGCGCAAATATATTGATTATCGCTTCAAATACCGATTTTCGCTTTTATGAAAAAAATAATTTCTGCTTTTGTTGTTTTACTCTCTACCCTTATTGCTGCCGCCCAACCCAACGGCTATTTACACAGCAATGATACCAGCACTTTTATTTTCAATGAAAATGATTACGGTATTGTGGCTAAAAACAGGGTAGTCATTACAGGGGTATTCAGGAACTGGAGTCAGGATATGGACGACCAGCACTGGCAACTGCAAAGACAAACGCAACGGGTATGGACATTGAAAATATACAATCCTAAGTTTGAAATTATTAAACCGGGTATGGCTTTTAAATACAGGGTTGATGATGGTAAATGGCTTGACCCGCCCAAAAGTGCAGACAATGCAGATGGAGGAAACCTGGTATTTATGAAAGGGGTGGAACCACTTGCTTTAAAAGCTACTTTAACCGACAATAACAAAATAGAAGTGCTATTAACCGGCCTATCAAAAAACACAGTACTTGGTATAAATGATTTTGTTTTAACAAATGCCAAAAACGAAAAAATTGATATCAATAATTTAGCCCTTTATAACAGTTTTTCTGATACAACTACAACCCTGTTTGCAAAAGACGGAGGAAAATTATCTTTCAATCTGATATCAAAAGGAGCTGTAGATAAACGAAGGGTTTATTACCTTGAGATACCAAAATTAAAACTCAAAACTTTATGTACTTATGATGGCTGGTTTAAAGAATTAAAGAGTTTTAAAACATTAGGTGCTACTATTACAAATGATAGTCTATTAACCATGTTCAGGGTTTTCGCACCAAGAGCAACACAGGTAAAACTGTATTTGTACAAAAAAAATACTGACACAATACCTTTTTCAACTATTGACATGCAAATGGATAAAGAAGGTATTTGGGAAACCAGCGTTTCAAAAAATTTAGCAGGTACCTGGTATGATTATACAGTGCATGGATTTGACGACCCGGGTAATTCATTTTACGAAACCAATCCGGTACACATTAGCGACCCTTATGCACGTGTGAGCGATGATAGTTTTGGTAAATGCATGGTAGCTTATAAAACAAAACCGGCCAAGCCATTAAAAAAAGGCAGACCCCGTTTAGAACAAGTAATAGCTTACGAAGTGCATGTACAGGATTTTACAGACTTGCTGCCTATTGACAACAGTTTAAAAGGAACCATTGCAGGCATGGCAGTGAGCGGTTTAAAAAATACCAAAGGAGAATCCATCGGTTTTGACCATTTGGTAAAACTGGGTATTAATACCGTACACTTAATGCCGGTGCAGGAAATGTTGCATTGGCCAAAAGATGAATGGGAAAAGGCATTTAACAAAGACCCTTATATGATTGAGCAAGGGGTATCTACAGAAAACTACGACTGGGGTTACCGCACCTCACATAGCTTTGCCATTGAATCGAGGTATAGAACTAAAGGAACACAACCGGGCGATGAGCGAATACAATTCAGGGATGTGGTTCAAAAATTCCATGATAAAAACATAGCTGTTATTGTTGATTTTGTTTTTAACCATACGGCTGAAAACATGGATGGAAGAAGTTACTTGTTTCATTTCAATGCTTTTGATAAACAATACTATTACCGCACTAAAAACTTAAACCATATTGGTGAATATGGCAACGAGACTAAAAGCGAAAACCGGTATATGACACAAGGTTGGATTATTGACCAATGCAAGCATTTTATTGAAGAGTTTGGCGTGGATGGTTTTAGGATTGACTTAGCAGGGCAAACGGATAAAGAAACGCTTACTGCTTTGAAAGAAGCTTTACCTAAAGACATTATTATTTATGGTGAACCCTGGATTGACAGTAACGACCCTGACTATAATAAAAACCCTAACTGGCATTGGTATAAAGCAGATGCACCTATTTGTTATTTTAATGACGATACACGCAATGCATACAAGGGACCAGTTTTTGAGTTAAATGATAAACTAAAACACCGTGGATGGGCAGGAGGAAATTTAGAAGAAAGAGATAACGTAATAAAAGGATTAAGCTGCTCATTCAGCACACAAAAAAACATTAACAGTGCCATTAATTATTTAGACATTCATGATAACTATGCATTAGCTGATCAGTTTGCTACCACTGATTTTGATGGCCGTTTTGGCGTTGATGAAGCCAATTATAAAATAGCTGCTACTTTATTATTTACTACTCCGGGCCCTATTGTTTTACATGGCGGCAGTGAGTTTATGCGCAGTAAGGGCCATGCGCCTCTAAAAGAGGTGGTAAAGGAAATTCCGAGTGGTAAAATTTATTTTCATGGCAAACGCGATACTTATAACATACGTACCGCTAACCAATTTATTTGGGAAAATATTGGTAAAGATAAAACAGCTGATAATGTACCAAACAAGCCTTACCAAAACAGCAATTTTAAAAACATGTTAGCATACTGGAAAGGCTTAATGCAATTACGTACTGTTATTTTACAGCCTATAGTTGACTCTATATTCGGTTTGCAAGCCAATCGTGCAAAAAGCGCTGTGAACGCCCCTAATTATATTCAATTTGTAACACCTGATAATAAAGCGATTTTGGGTTATTTAATGGGAGGTAAAATATTGGTGCTTATAAATAACGATGCACAAGCCAATAGTTTTGATTTAAAACAACTGCACTTAACGGGTAAATGGAAACAAGTAGCCGATATTAACGAAGTAAATATACATGGTTTAAAAATCAATAATTCGTTTAATGAACCTCTAGCACCTGTCAGCTTGGGTATTTGGGTTAAGGAATAAAGATTTATTATTAAAGCACTATGAAAACTCGCATACTAATAAAATAAATGCTTAAATATTATTAATTTTTACTTTTTTGCAAGAGTTCCCATTCTATTCAGAAATAGGTTACGTTATATGTTATTGAGGCTTTTTGTTTTTAATTTATTCTTGTTATTAAACATACTTGTGCAAGCACAGGTTAACGATAATTTTAGTGATGCCAACTTTACAGACAACCCGGTATGGCTTGGCGATGATAGCCTTTGGCAGGTAAATACAAACTTGCAACTGCAAAGTAAAGGAACTACAGGCACTGCCAAAGATATTTACCTCGTAACTCAAAACAGCTTAATGCATCATACGGAATGGCGTTTACAAATCCGTTTTAACTTTAGCCCCAGTACGCAAAACTTTTGCAGGTACTATTTAACCGCTGACCAAACCAATTTAAAAAGCAACTTAAATGGTTATTACTTACAATTTGGTGGTAGTACAGGCAATACTGATACCATTAGTTTATATAAACAGGAAGGAAGTAAACGCACACGTATTATTGCCGGCAGACCTGCAACCGTAGCCAAGAGTAACAATATACTTGATATTAAAGTAAACAGGGATAGCATAGGTAACTGGACTTTATACAGCGATACTACCAGCAGTGGTAATTTTATTCTGGAAGGAACTACTTACGACAATACTTTTTCCACTACTTCTTACACCGGATTTTTTGCCCGCTTTACAAGCGGAAACGTTAGCAATTTTTATTTGGATAATGTTTATATAGGTAAACCTATTGTAGACATAAGCCCTCCCCAGTTAGAAAATTTTGAGCTTATTAATGACAGCACTTTACAACTTCATTACAATGAAGTACTGGAAAAAAATGGCGTTAACGATTTGGCTAATTTTGAACTCAGCAATAACTTTCCAACCATAACTCATACAAAACTCACTGACGATTTAAAAAGCATTGTTGTAGCTTTTGACCATTCATTTGTTTCAACCAACAGCTATGTTTTAACCATTAAAAATATGCAGGATGTTAACTACAACATGGCTAATGATACCAGCATTTCTTTTTTGTTTTACAAACCTACTGTGGATGATATTGTTATCAATGAAATAATGCCAGACCCTTCACCTAGCAATGGTTTGCCAGATGCAGAGTTTATTGAGCTGTTTAACCGAAGCAACTACCCTATTGATATTACCCATTGGAAAATAAACGACTTAAATACTTCGGCTGTTATTCCTGCATTTACTATGCAACCTAAAACACATGTAATTATTTGCAGCCCGGCCAACGAAAATTTATTTAAACCTTATGGTACCACTTTAGCAATACCTTTTTTACCAGGCTTAAATAATGATGGTGACCTGGTTCAATTAACTACAGCTAACAATACAGTTATCAATCAAACAAAGTATGATTTAACATGGTATAAATCGGCAACTAAAAAAGAAGGCGGCTGGAGTATCGAATTAATCAATCCGTATACCTTATGTAAAGGTGCTGATAACTGGCAAGCTACTGAAAATACAACAGGAGGTACTCCTGGTCAGGCTAATTCTTTTTATAGTTTAACACCTGATACTGTTAAACCTTTTATAATAAAATGGTTTTACAAAAACGATAAAAATATAGTGCTTGTATGCAATGAAAAGATGGATTCGTTGAAAATGCAAAATATAAAACTGCATTTAAATGGAAATGCTGTTACTTCAATTGCTATAAGTGGTAATCGTTTTGATTCCATATTGATAACGCTCAATAATGCCATGGTTGACAGGCAAACTTATACACTTGCAATTGATTCGGCTTTTGATTGCTCATTGAATAAAATAGCCAATAATACACATATAGACTTTACTTATATTCCCATAAAAGCAGCACAACAAAACGATATATTGATTACAGAAATATATGCCAATCCAAAACCCAATACTGGTTTGCCAAATGCAGAATACCTGGAGCTATACAATCGCTCCGGCAATATTATTTCGTTGAATCATTTCAAAATAAAAAGCGGTTCTGCTATAAGCATTATTGAAAATGCACAACTGTATCCTGATAGCTTTATAGCTATTTGTGATGACAGTAATTTACCTTTATTCAGTAATTATAAAAATGTAATCAGTGTGGCTACATTCCCTGCTTTAAGCCTGGATGATGAAATTGTTTTGCACAATGAAAATAACTATGTCATACACCAGATAGCTTATAAGCAGAGCTGGTTTAATAACATTGTAAAGGCTGATGGTGGCTGGAGCTTAGAAATGATTGATGTTAAAAACCCTTGTGGATTAGCCGATAATTGGGCCGCCAGTAAAAACAGCCAAGGAGGAACCGTTGGCTTTGCGAATTCGGTTAAAGGTATCAGTACTGATAATACCCAACCATTGGTTAACCGCATTTATACTGCCAATGCCAATACTATTGAAGTATACTTTAACAAAACACTGGATAGTACAAGTGCCTGCAATAAAAATATTTTTAGCATAAACCCTCCTTTAAATGGCTCTTTTCTTTTTGATTTTAAAGATGATTACCTGAGTCAATTGCGAATAACAAGCACTGATAGTTTAAAACAAGGTGAGGTGTATACTATTAAAATAGATAATGCCAAAGACTGTACAGGCAATAAAATAGCTGATGAAAATCCATTCAGCTTTGCACTCTGCAAACCTGCAGACAGTAACGATTTAGCCATTAATGAATTGTTGTTTAACCCACGCATTGATGGAGTGGACTTTGTTGAGATATACAATAAAAGCGATTTGTTTATTGATATTAAGAATGTGTTTATTGCCAACAGAAATGAATCCGGCTTAATTGATAATTTTTATAATCTGGCTGACTCGGGTTATATGCTTTTGCCACATAGCTATTATATTGTAAGTACTGATGAGAATATTATAAAACAGCACTACCAGGTTATCCATACTAAAAACTGTATTCGCTTAAATAACATGCCGGGCTTTAACGATGATGCAGGAACGGTTGTTTTGTTTACCAAACCTGAAAACATTTTTGACGAACTTATTTACGATGATAAAATGCATTTTGCTTTACTTGATAAAAAGGAAGGTGTAAGTATAGAACGTATTGATTTTAATAGGAACACTAAAGACAGGAACAACTGGTCATCAGCCAGCAGCACCAGTGGTTTTGCTACGCCTACTTACAAAAACTCACAATATTTAATGGCTGCCAATAAAGCATTGGCACTGAATATTGAACCTGAAATTATTACACCCAATAATGATGGAATAAACGATGTGGTCAATTTTACTTACAAGCTGGATAAGAATAATTATACAGGCACTATACAGGTATATAACAGCAATGGTTTATTGGTAAAAAGTATTTTAAACAATGCGCCTTTGGGTGCTGAAGGTATTATAACATGGAATGGCTTAGGCGATAAAAACCAAGCTTTGCCTGTTGGTATTTACATTGTATATTTTGATTATTTCAATACAGATGGCAGTACAGATAGTATTAAGAAGACATTGGTTATAGGTAAAAGCTATTAAACGTTACACATGGGAAACAACTACTTTCAATTTAAACAGTTCTTAATTAAACAGGATAAGTGCGCTATGAAAGTGGGTACCGACAGTGTTTTACTGGCTTGCTTAACAGATGTAAGCAACTATAAAACGGTTTTAGATATTGGTACAGGTACAGGCATTATTGCCTTGATGCTGGCACAAAAGAATACATCACTTTTAATTGATGCTGTTGAAATAGATGACAATGCTTTTGTACAAGCTAAAGAAAACATAGGAGCATCAATATTTGCCAAACAAATACAAATATACCATGGTGCTTTGCAAAGTTTTGAGTCTGGTAAAAGTTTTGATTTAATCATTAGTAACCCACCTTATTTTATTGGTAAAAATAATTTCAGCATACATAATATACAAAGGGCTAAAGCTCGTCATGATGATGATCTTCCTTTTGACATATTGATTGAAAGAGCTTATGGCTTATTGAGCAATAAAGGTGTATTGCGCGTCATTTTACCGGCACAGGAATCGAAGGTTTTTATAAGCCTGGCCCTACAAAAGGGCTTGTATTTACAAACTCAAACCTATTTAAAGCCGAAACCAAACAAAGCACATAACAGAGTTATAATTCAGTTGGGTAAAAAGCAACAAGCTGTTATAGAAAATGAATTTACTATTTACTATGAGGATGGAAGCCAAACAGAATGGTATAAGGAAACCTGTAAAGATTTTTACTTATAAATACACCGGCAATAATACTAACACCATGCAGCAGGTGTTAGTAAAATGCCAGCGGAATAAAAGGATAAGCCGTCTATGAAGCAGCTTATCTCTTTTATATTGATTACTATTCAGTAATCAGTATTTTTTTGCTAATAGCGGAGTTGTTGGTTTGAATCTTTAACATATAAACACCCTTTGGTAACAAATTAACATCCAGTGTTATTTCTTTTTGATTGCGTATAGAAGGCACTGTAATATTTTTCCCTTCGGTATTTAGTAAATTGATTGTTACTTCCTGGTTGTCGTTTAAAAAAGGAATATATACGTTTACATTTTTCGATGCAGGGTTTGGATAAACAGATACTTCAGCTTTAGCTGTTTCTAATCCCTCTTTAACGCCAAGAGGTTTGTCAAACAGTAATCTAAGCGAGGGATTTGTGTACCATACATTAGCAACAGTATCAAATGGAAACATATAACCATTTATAGGCTTATTATTATTGTAACTAAAAGTATATTTCAATGAATTTTTCCATCCTGAATTATCCGATGACCAATATGCGCTTTTAATTTCATCTAATTCATTTTGGTTATTGTAGTGCATAGAATCATTTGAAACAGGCATAAGTCGAAAATCTTGTCCATTATTACTTCCATAACCGTAACGTATTGAATGAACAACATTTCCATTGTTATCATAATCAAATGTATCTTGTACAACTACCTCCCATTTATTAGTATTAGTATTTAATTGTACAGCATAAGCCGTATGAAGTTTATTATTGCTATAAGTGTAAATAGTATTGCCTATAATGGTATCACTTGTACTTGACATATTGATTGTTTGAGTTAAATTAGAAGTACCATCGTAGGAGTATACATTGATATAACTTTCTTGCGATTGATAAACAAATGTACTATCCTTAACTCTTTGCCCTAAAGCATTATAAGCATAGTTAATCTCATAGTAATCAACATACTGCTCATACGTTGGGGGTATAGCCCACATCACTACAATTTTACTTGGTTTATTGTTAGCATAGGTAAAAATATATTTTAACCCTTGCGTATAAGTATAGTTTGGATAATTATAGTGAACCTCTTCAAAAGCTACGGCTATTCTATTCTGATTGTCTAATACAAAACTATCCGTATTCAATTGTAAATCTTTCCATTCGTTATTTGTTATTTGCGATGTTCTAATTTCTTTCCTAAATGGTTCAATAGCCGCAGGAATCCAAGTATATCTGGTATTATCATTCCATGTATTATTGGAAACCCTACTTTGCTCAAGCACATACGAATTTTCACGTAGTATTTTTTCAAAACCAATAACAGGGTATTCAGGTAAAGTTGGCAATATTGATTGTGCAAATCCTGCCATAAAACTCATTGATAATAATAGGGTAAGGTACTTTTTTTTCATGTTTTAATATTTTTTAGTAACCTTAAGTCAAACAAAAAAACATGATGGTTGCAAGGTTATAGTTATACCTTGTTAACTTTACAATGGAAGGCTTACTCTAAAAATGCACGCCCGATCTTTTCTTATACCTTAAATAATGTACCACATAATCCAGTTCTAAAGCCGACAAGTTACTCTCTTTTAAACGGTCTCCGTGCGATGGGTATTGAATTCTCATTTCATAATCCATCAGTTGAGGTAATGAAAAATCAGGTACTACTGTCTCTCCGTTAACCAGTTTATTATGGCATCCGGCACAAATAGTATTATAAACAATAATTCCTTTTTCAAAAAAACTGATAAACTCTGCTTTTTGCGCTGCTGTCATGGTTGCACTGTCATAGGGTAAATCGTAGGGGGCTGGTTCGGATGCTTTTTTTGTTTGTGTTTTTGCCAGTGTTTCGCTTTTGGCATTGCTTGGCGATGTTGTTTTACAATTGGCCAAAACAATTGTACTTAGCACTAAAAGTATAATAATGGACTGTTTCATTTTGTTATTAATAGGATCCTCCCACTTTTCGGTTATTTAAAGCAGTAATGGTTGACTTTGGTAATTTTTGGGGAGCTGTTTCAAATGGTATTTGCTCATTCAACGATTGTATAAAGGCAATCAAATATTTTTTTTCTGTAGGGGTTAATTGCAATGAATCTGATGGTAGGGTTTGGTTTGGTACGTGCAATCCTTTACCTGCTCCACCACCTGCATCATAAAAATCAATAACTTGCTCCAAAGTTTTAAAAACACCATTGTGCATATAAGGAGCTGTGTATTGGGCATTGCGAACGGTTCCTGTGCGGAAGGCATGCAATGTTTCTTCGGCCGGGTTTACTAAATACCTGCCTTTATCAGCACTTAATGCATCATATTGCAAACTGCCTGGTACGCCTAAAACTTCAAACTCTGAACTTACATAAGGTGGTTTTACGCCATTAAACTGTGGTGCAAAATGACAGGTTCCGCATTGTGCTTTGCTCATAAATAAATTAAACCCTTTTTGTATTGCTGTATCAGCTTCAGTTTGTTTATTCATGGCTGCATCAAAAGGAGCAGTGTAGTGGCTAAACTTACTGTAGTAATAGGTAATAACTGATGCTATATGGTCGGAAGTAATTTCTTTTTCCAGTGGTGTATAAGGTAATAACTTTTCAAAGGCTTCCTTATACTTATTACAGCTTAATACCTTTGCAACCATTTCTGTTTCATTGCTTGCCATCTCAGCGGGATTGGTTAAAACGCCTTTAGTTTGGTGCTGTAATGAAATGTGCTTGCCATCTAACATAATTAAATGGTTGTACTCCGCATTAATTAACGTAGGCGTATTACGCGATAAAAAACTGGTTTGATTAAATTGTAAGGAAGTAGCTTTGGTGGTATCGGTAAAAAACTGCTTAGGGTTATGGCACGATGCACAGCTGCGTAAATTATTGGCTGATAGTATAGGGTCGTAAAACAATAGTTTCCCCAGGTTATCCATTTGTGCCAGTACTTTCTCATCGGTTACACGCAGAAATATGCCTTTTGCATTCTGTCCCTCATAAAGGTTCTTAGAGAAAATGGAAGTAGCTTGCTTGTTTAATGTATAATCGACAAAACTCCGGCTTATTACTTTGTATTGCAATAACATTTGCTGGTTTAGTGCAAACAGCGGGTTTACATAATTGCGTATAAAAGCATAATGGTTAAACAAGCTGTAACTGGCAGGTTGTTGTTTTACAAACTGAATGGCTTGCTGGTATAAGTCCAAGTACTCATTTGTTATAGCTGTATTTACGTAACTCTTGTTATAGGCGGTATAGATTGTGTTTACTTCATTCAACATTATATACAGTTCAGGTATTATACTGGCCGTATCAGGACATTCAAAACCTGAGGTATAAATGGTAGCGAGGTTTAATAAGTATAAGCGGTTACACAAAAAGAAATGATGGTATGCTTTTATATTTCTGGTAATAGAGTCTGCATAATAAGTTTGTATAGCATCTATACTCTGTTGTATTAAGTTTTCCAGTACTTTTTTATCGGGATGTTCTTCGTCTTCTAAATATTGTAAAGCTAATGTTAAGCCTGCTCCTTCGCGCCTGTATGGTTTTTCAAATTTTTCAAATACTTCGGTTTCCCACTCTACCGGTAAGGGACCATTTATTTTTTTCTGTGCCAGCGGCTCTAAATAACGCAACCAAAAATCAACACCTTTTAGTTTATTACGTGTTAGCTGTATAGTTTGTTTAATGTTACTTATATGGCTTGTCAGCTGCAAATCACTTTTATTAATACAGGTAAGCAAAGCATTTTCTGTTGCTGCTAATGCCTGCACTTTTTGCTGATACAATTGTTCATAAGCATTTTGTTCTTCATTATTCTGAAAAGAAAAAGTAATGCCTGTAGCTATGGCTATAAAAATAAATAGTATCGTTTTTCTTGTCATAAAAGGGTGAATTTGCCTTAGTCATTAAATACAAAAACGGGTGCACGTTTAAGTGCCCCGTTTTTGTAAATTATTTAAACTGTTAATGCATTACTACTAATTTTATAGTAGTGGTTCTATTACCTGTTGTTACTCTTACAAAATAAACTCCGTTTTGTAAGTTAGCTGTTTGTAAGTTAACGTTATGTTGTCCTGCTATCAAATCACTTTCCAATACATTTACTAATGCTTTACCTTGTAGGTCTACTAAAGAAACGATGGTATGTTCGGTCGCTTGTAATTGAATAGCCAATGTTGCATCAGCATTACTTGGATTAGGATATACATTGATGTTTTCTACTGATGAAATAGTAGGGATACCCACGTTTTTCATACGTACCAATTTCACGTTGAATGTTTCTGTTGCCTGCAATGAATCGGTTGTTTCATAAGCGTAAACTGTCCATTTCAAGTTTAACGAATCGCCTTTGGCTATTCCGTTATTGGCAAGTATTACATCAATAGCATTGCTAGTTAAAGTTAACTTGGTATCTGCACCTGTGTTATCAGCATCTATGTTTAATAATGGGGTAGCAAAATTACCGGTTAAAGTAGCTGCTTTCCATTTGTATTTGCTTGCATTAGCTGAAGCTGACCATGTAATAACAATTGGTGTAGTATTATTTTGTTCTACTTCAACCCTTGCATTGTTAGCCGGAGCTGTTAAGCTAAACGAACCCAATATACGTTTACGAACCAATGTTATATTGAATGTTTCCACTGATTTTAATGAATCAGTTGTTTCATAAGCATACACCGTCCATTTTAAAGTAATTGAATCACCTCTTTTTACACTGTTTGTAGCTAGTATAGCATCTAATGCACCGCTGGTTAAAGTTAGTTTGGTATCTGCTCCGGCATTATCAGCATTTCTGCTTAACAATGGTGTAGCAAAGTTGCCTGTTAATAATGCTGCTTTCCAAATGTATTTAGTTGCTTTAGCTGAAGCTGACCAGGTAATAACAACCGGAGTTGTATTATTTTCCTGTACTTCTACTCTGGCATTGTTAGCCGGAGCTGTTAAATTAAATGCACCTAATACACGGTTACGTATTACATTAACAGTAAAGTCCTGACTTGCTTTTAACGAATCGTTAGCTGTTAAATAAGCATATACAGTCCATTTTAATACAGTAGAATCAGTACGTTTAATACTTAATGAATTCAATACATTGTCTATTGCACCACTTGTAATGGTTAATACACTGTCAGTACCAGCGTTATTTGAATTTAAACGTGCCAATGGAGTAGCAAAACTACCTGCTGCAGTGGTTAAGAACCATTTGTAAGTAACAGCATTGGTCGATTTTGTCCAGTTAATATTGAATGCTGTTGTGCTTGCTTCTTCAACTACTAACCTGGCATTGTTAACCGGGGCTGATAAATTAAAGGCACCAAGTACCGCTTTATTGCGGGCCAATGTTATATTAAATACTTGCGTAGCTTGTAATGAATCGTTCAATCCTTTGTAAGCAAATACAGTCCATTTGGTTTTAACTGAATCGCCTTTGTTTACGCTTAGGTTAGCCAACATAGCATCTAATGCACCTGATGTTAAACTTAACATAGTATCAGCACCTGCATTGTTAGCATTTAAAACTGCTAAAGGTGTGTTAAAGCTACCTGTAGCTGATGTTAAAAACCATTTGTATTTAGTAGCATTTACTGAGCTGTTCCAGTTGATTTGAATGGCTGAAGTATTTGCACTATCAGTATTTATTCTTGTATTGTTTACAGGATTTAACAAATTGAAAGCCGACAATGGAGTTTCCATAATGTCTTTTTTGCGTACTCCATATAATTGGTAACCTGATGTACAGCCGTTGGTTGGCGATGAGCAGAATTGTGCCAATATACCTTCAAAAATAAATACTCCTTTATAAACAGGTACTGCAGGTGCATCTTCTACCTCAGTATCCTGTGCTGCAATTACTCTTAATATGGTAGTATCACCAGCATTTGGACCATCCCAAACAGTAGTATTACTACTTGCTGCAAAAGTGGTAGCAGTACTGTTGGTTTTTATCCCTACTACACGTACTACTTTGCTTTCGTATTGCTCACCGTTAGTGTTAATTTGTTTAACAGTAACAGTTAAAGGAGTTGGTATTGTTGCATTTGAACTTATTTTAGTTACTCTGCTATTTTCACTGTAAACACCTGTACCAATGTTTATTTGGGCGTAGTTATTAAAATCACCTCTACCTCCTACCACTTCAATACTATCTCCTTCCTTTAAACCATTGCTCAAAATAGAATCAACCATGGCACCTGAAGATTGGCGTACAGCTATAGCTCCGGTAGCATCTTGTATATAAATAAATCTGCCCCAAGCTCTGGTAATTACACCTCTTACTCTAACAGTATCATTGGTTAAAGCGCGAGCCGATGCAATAGAAATAATTTGTTTGCCGGCAGCGGTAGCAGGGTTAAACATTTTTAAAATTTGACCACCTTCAACCAATTCACCAGGTAAGCTATAATGTGCTTGATTTACCAATAAGAAATTACCTGCTCCTAATATATCTTGTACATCTATTATTCCTGATGACTCTTCGTCTTGGGTTAAGTAATTTGCTGCACCATTGATAAATCGGGTTGAATCATGTTGAGCCAACAAATCAAATTTATCTGTAGCAATGGTGTATTGCCATATTTTTCCATTATGTACGTTGTTTCCAACATCTTCTTGAATCAACACATGGCCTGAATTATCAATAGTCATGTTATCCATCATTTGTTGTCCTTCTGTTCCATCTAATACCGCTGTAATAGTTCCGCCTAATAAAGGATTACTGATATTATTGAATCGTACTCTGTACATACGACTTGGTGAGTTAAACGCATTGGTTGTTACAAAATATAAATCGTTTGCGTTTGATGGATCCCATGAGGCATCTTCAGGACGTAAGAAATTAGTTACTCCTAAAGTATTACTTCTTGTGTTAATAGAAGCGCCTGTTGAATCTTTTACAATTCCTAAATCAACTAAACTGAATGTTGTATTAGGTGCAATGAACGATGTACTTACTTCTGTACTTAAACCGTTAACAGCTATTCCATACAATCTACCATTTGTTAAACCTGCTCTATCTACTTCAGAACCTGTATTGGTTTTATCGCCAACATAAACATATACTTGACCCGGTGTAGCGTCATCAGTACCAATTACAACTGTTTTGTTACCCGAAGCCGGATTAGCTACTGAGTTTTCCCACGAGAATTTACCTAAAGCTGGTAATTCATAAGTTGTTCCTGCATTTGCACCAGTTGCTATATGTCCAAAAGCTCTTCCTTCGTTTCCTGCTTCTTCTCCATTCATAAATATACGCTCTTGTGTTCCTAAGCCGGTTAAAGAATTATAGAAAGCTGATACCGGAGGTAAATCTGCTGAACAGAAACGGTTAAATGCCTTTTTAGAAGTAGTGTCAGCCGGGTTATATAAAGTATAGCCTATACCTGGAGTATATAAGTTTACTTTTTGAATTAAATCTGAACCACTTACTACTGATAAATTGTTTTTATTAATTACCCATTTAGAAACAAAAGCACCTTTGGCTCCGTGTGCACGTGCAACACCTAATGTATTACCCATTTCGTGGTTAACCAATAAAGTAAATGTTCCATTGCCATTATCAAAAGCTCCAGTTCCATCAGGTATTCCAGCCATTTTATAGCTTCCGGCCGAATCACCAACTGTTATAATTGAATTGAATTTAACACCATTTGCAATTGGTGTTAAATACGGTGTTTGTGAACTGCTTAATCCATTTCCAATTGATGAGTTATAAGTATCAGGGTTAAACATAGCTAATAATTGTCCGCCTTCTACCGCTGCTCCACTTATTGCATAATGTGCCTGATCTGAGGTTAAGAACATTCCTTTTCCTAATATGTCTTCCATATCTATTATACCTGATGTTTCTTCATCCTGGTTGTATGGGGCGGTTGCTGCAACTCCTATATCTCCAAAACGTGACGGGTCATGTTTGGTTAATACTTTCAATTGGTCTGTTGCAATCGTATATTGGTATATTTTACCATTGTGTGCTGAGTTTCCTACATCTTCCTGTAATAATATATGGCCATATTTATCTATTGCCATGTTATCTAACATGTTTTGTCCTTCTGTTCCATCTAATACCGCTTCTATGGTTCCACCTAATGCAAGGTTTGATAAACTGTCAAAACGTAATCTCCATACACGGCTTCTACCTACTTGTGTTCCTACTCCATCTGTTACCTGGTCAATTTGATCTGTTGTATTAAAGTAGAAATCTCTTGGGTTTGATGGATCCCATGCTCCGTCTTCTGGACGCGAGAACTTGGTTACACCTGCTGTATTGCTGGCTGTGTTAAATGCTACACCTGACATTTGTTTTACATTACCCATATCAACTAAACTGAAACGGGTGCCGGGAGTTGGAATAGCAATGTTTGAAGTAGTGCTTGTTCTTTCTGCCGGAAAACCTGTTACTTTTACGCCCCACGGAGTTCCGTTTGTTAAACCTGCTTTATCTACTTCTGTACCTGTATTGGTTTTTGTTCCTATATAAACGTAAACCTGTCCATCTGTGCCATCATTCATTAAAACTACTGCTGTTTTATCGCCTGTGCTTGGACATGCTACTGCATTTTCCCATGCACCTTTGCCTAAGGCTGGTAATTCCCAAGATGTGCCTCCATTTGTACCGGTTACTATGTGTGCCATAGCTCTGCTCTCATCATTGCCTTCTTCGCCATTCATAAATATTCTTTCCTGCGTTCCTTTTCCTGTGGCTGCATTATAAAATGCTGATACAGGTGGTAAGTCTGCTGAACAGAATCTGGTAAAGGCTGCTTTGCTTGATGGATTGCTTGAATTATATGTTACATAAGTTTGGGTAGCAGTATCGTATAGGTTTACATTTTGCATTAAATCGCTACCACTTACTACTGATAAGTTTGATTTGTTAATTACCCATTTTGATACAAATGAACCGATTGAACCATGCGCTCTTACTGCACCTAAGGTATTACCTAGTTCATGGTTCATTAATAATGTAAAGGTTCCGTTGCCATTATCGTATGCACCTAAACCGTCAGGAATACCAGCCATTTTATAACCACTTGTTGCTGAATCCAGAACTGAAAGGATTGAAGTTAATTTAACGCCAGCAGCTAAAGGTTGTACATACGGTGCTTGCGAAGAATTATCGCCTGTTACACCTAAGTTTAAAGTAGTAGCTGATGGTGCTTTGTAATTAGCTAATTTATTAGCTCCGCTTAAACCATAAGTAATTACATGGCTTACATTGGTAGTAGCTGTTGCTACTCCATCTTGTGCGGGTGATGTTTGTCCGAAATCGTTATCGTTAGCAATAGCAATAGTACTGTCATTGATAATAGCTAAACCTTCTGCTTTATCCAAAGAGGCAGGCCAGCTATTGGCCAATAAATCCATAACCAATGTTTTTTTAACAGCTTTAATGCCATAACCGGCTAAACCTGTTGAGTCAACTAAACCTTCTAAAGTGTTGGTTCCATATAAACCCGAGTGCACCGCAGTAGCCTGGTTTATATTAATCATGTATAAACGTTTAATATCGCTTGTTCCTCTTGCTGCTGCTTCCAATACTAAAAAAGTACTGTCGTTAATAGCAGCCATATCACCAATTTTCCAGTCTCTTAAGCGAATTTGATTAGCACCGCTTGCGCCAATAATTCCATCGTTTAAATACACTATCATACGTTGTGTATTGGTAGTTGGGTCAATTTCTAAAATACGGTGTATCCTGGAAGCTTCACCTACTGCTGTGGTAGGATATAAAATAGGGCTTTGTATAATGGCATAAATTTTTCCGTTTGGAGCTAAGGCTATACCTTCAAATCCACGGTTGTTTTTACGGTATTTAAATACGGAGTCAATTTGTGTATCTACCGCCTGAGCGCCTGCTAAATTTGCATAAGGAGTGTAACGTTGTATTAAAACACCATTCGGGCTTAATTTCCAAATAGTTGCTCCGCCTTCCTCACATAACCAGAAGTTTCCGTTTTTATCAACTACCAATCCTTCAGGGTCTATACCAAAAGTATCTTTAGGGGTTGTTTTTAAACTAAAGTTGGCACAGTCCTGAACGGTATCTGTTGATGCTACTTCGGTTGCAGTACTTCCTAATCCTGTAGGGTTAATAATACCTGAAGCACCTGTTCCGTTAGGGCGTTTAATGGTAATGGTTTGTAAAATCTGTACGCTGTTTCCGCTAATTCTTATTCTGTGAATTTTAGGAACATAAGAAGGAAATGCATAGAGCTTATCGTAAGTAGGACGGCAACTGGCCGTATTAGCATTGGCACAATCAACATTTACGCCACGGTCAGAACAGGTCCAAAACTCTTTTCCATTTGTACCCTGAATAGGGAACAAAGTAGAAAAACCGGCTTCGCGAAAATTGATTCCCTGAAAGGTACCAATAGATGCTGAGCTTAAGTTTTGATAGTCCTGTAATTGCGTAATTTGCGCTTTACTTTTCAAGTGAAATAATACACTACAAAAGGTAAAGAGAACAAGGGTCAAATTTTTTCTCATAAAATTATTTTTTTTGATGCTGCAAATCACCCTAAGTAGTGTTTTCTAATCGTATCCTATTTGTTACTAAAAAGTAACCGAATAATTACGAAAATATTTTTTCGCTCTCCTCTTTGCTCTTTTTCAACCACATACATTTGTTTAAAATTATTACAAATAAAAAAGCCTTCACTTTTTAAGTAAAGGCCTTTTGTTATGACTTTATAAAATTGTTTACACTAAAGCTCCCTTTTTTATTTCGTCCACTACCAGTGGGTCGAGCAAAGTGGATGTATCGCCTAAATTACCTGTTTCTCCTTCAGCTATTTTACGCAGTATTCTGCGCATAATTTTGCCGCTGCGGGTTTTGGGTAATCCTTTTACAAACTGAATTTTATCGGGTTTGGCTATAGCGCCTATAATACGTGAAACGGTTTGTACTATATCCTGACGGGTTAAGTTTTCATTTTCATGAATGTGATCAAATATTACATAGGCATAAATACCTTGCCCTTTTATATCGTGCGGGTAACCCACTACAGCACTTTCTACCACACCGCTATGCATATTAATAGCATTCTCCACTTCGGCTGTTCCTATACGGTGTCCGCTTACATTCAATACATCATCAACCCTGCCAGTAATTCTATAGTTGCCTTCTTCATCACGTAAACAGCCATCGCCTGTAAAATACAAATTATTATAGGTAGTAAAATACGCTGTTCTGCAACGCTCATGGTCGTTATAAGTAGTGCGTATAATACCCGGCCAGGGTTGTTTTATGCATAAGTTTCCGCTTACGTTGTTGCCTGTAATTTCATTTCCGTTTTCATCAACCAAACAAGGTAATACGCCCGGCATAGGTAAAGTAGCATAGGTTGGCTTTTGTGGTGTTACACCGGCAAAGTTCGAAATCATAATACCTCCTGTTTCAGTTTGCCACCAGGTATCAACTACAGGGCATTTTTCCTTGCCTATGTTTTTATAAAACCATTGCCACGCTTCCTCATTAATAGGCTCCCCAACGGAACCTAACACTTTCAGTGAGCTTAAGTCTTTGTTTTTTACATAATCCAAACCAAAACCCATTAGGCTTCTAATAGCTGTTGGTGCTGTATATAATATATCTACTTTGTGTTTATCTACTACATCCCAAAACCTGCCGGCATCAGGCCATGTTGGAATTCCTTCAAACATTAAGGTAGTAGCTCCTGCACTTAAAGGCCCGTATATAATATAACTGTGTCCCGTAATCCAACCTATATCGGCTGTACAAAAATGAACCTGGCCTGGTTGGTATTGAAATACGTTTACAAATGTATAATTAGCCCAAACCATATAACCTGCAGTAGTATGTACTACTCCTTTAGGTTTACCGGTTGAGCCGGAAGTATATAGTATAAATAAAATATCTTCAGCATCCATTTCAGCTGCCGGGTAATCAGGGTTACCTTGTGTTTCTACTTTTTTTATTTCGTCTTCCCACCACACATCACGACCTTTAATCATACTTACCGAAGTGCGGGTGCGGGTGCATACAATAACACGTTTAACAAACTTGCAAGCTACCAAAGCATCATCTATTACACTTTTTAATGGAATATCTTTATTACCCCTGTAAGCACCATCGCAGGTTATTATAAATTCAGCATTGGCATCTATTAACCTATCAGCTATGGATTGTGACGAAAAACCTCCGAATATAACCGAGTGAATAGCTCCAATTCTGGCACAGGCTAAAACAGCTATAGCCAGCTCCGGAATCATACCCATGTATAAACAAACACGGTCGCCTTTTTTAACCCCGTTGTTTTTAAGTACGTTGGCAAATTGCTTTACTTTAAACAATAATTCTTTATAGGTTAAAACCCTAAACGCTTCATCTGGGTCATTAGGTTCCCAAATAATAGCGGGCTTGTTACCCAATTTTTCTATGTGCCTGTCTAAACAGTTTTCGGTAATATTTAATTTGGCTCCTTCAAACCATTTAATAGCAGGCTCTGTAAAATTCCAGTCCGAAACTTTATCCCATTTTTTTTTCCATTGAAAATGGTTTGCAATGTCCGACCAAAAGGCTTCCGGATTTTCTATACTTTTTTGGTAAGCCTCTTTGTACGCATCGAAGCTTTTTATTTGATAGGGATACGACATATTTTTTTATTACAAATAAAATTCTTTTTTAAAATTATCAATCAGTCTTCTTTAAAAGTAACAGGTTCCAGATTTACTGCCTCATTGGCTGTAATTAAACGCGATTGTATAATAAACCTTAAACCCAGAGGGATTTCCAGCGAAAAACTAGACCCGCGTCCTTGTGTAATGCCAACGGTTAACTGCGTATGTTGCCAGTATTCAAACTGGTCTTTACTCATCCAAAATTCGCAGTCTTCAATGGTGCCTAGACACACATCGCTGGAGCCAATTATAAATTCGCCTCTGGCAAAACACATAGGTTGCGAACCATCGCAACAACCACCGCTTTGGTGAAACATGAGAGCACCATGTTTTTCTTTTAACTGAGCAATTACCTGAGCTGCTTCAGCACTTACCAATATTCGTTTCACCATATTTATAAAAAGCAAGTAACCACAAAAGCACCTGGTATGTACAAGTGTTTGTGGTTACAATTTGCCTCTCCCCTTTTTTTATTTTTATGTTAACTAAAAGAACCCTAATTTTTGCTTGCTGTATGAAATAAGCATATTTTTTGTCTGGCGGTAATGGCCTAACATCATTTTATGCGTTTCTCTACCAAAGCCCGATTTTTTATAGCCACCAAATGGTGCATGTGCCGGGTAGGCATGATAGCAATTTACCCAAACGCGTCCTGCCTGAATAGCACGTGGTACCTGATACAATTCGTGTGCATCGCGAGTCCAGACACCGGCTCCTAAACCGTATAAAGTATCGTTGGCTATTTCCAGTGCTTCTTCGGTAGTTTTAAAAGTGGTAACACATACCACCGGGCCAAATATTTCTTCCTGAAATACGCGCATCTTATTATGTCCTTTTAAAATAGTTGGTTGTATATAATAACCTCCGCCTTCTTCGCCACTTAATTTTTGAACATCACCACCCACTAATACTTCTGCGCCTTCTTCTTTTCCTATTTTAATGTATGATAAAATTTTCTCATACTGATCGTTGGATGCTTGGGCTCCCATCATAACGCTTCCATCTAAAGGGTTACCCATTTTGATGGCTTTTACTCTTTCAATAACACGGGCCATAAATTTATCGTAAATACTTTCATGCACTAAAATGCGCGATGGGCATGTACATACTTCGCCCTGGTTTAAAGCAAACATAACAGCTCCTTCAATGGCTTTATCAAAAAAGTCATCATCGGCATCGGCTACTGAAGGGAAAAATATATTAGGCGATTTCCCTCCTAATTCCATGGTTACCGGAATAATATTTTCCGAAGCATATTGCATAATTAAACGGCCGGTAGTAGTTTCACCTGTAAATGCTATTTTAGCTACACGTGGTGACGTTGCCAATGGTTTTCCTGCTTCGGGTCCAAAACCTGTTACTATATTCAGTACGCCCGGAGGTAAAATATCGGCAATTAATTCCATTAATACCATAATAGATGTAGGCGTTTGTTCGGCCGGTTTAACTACCACGGTACAGCCTGCTGCTAAAGCGGGAGCCATTTTCCATGAAGCCATTAACAGAGGGAAATTCCAGGGAATAATCTGGCCAACTACCCCCAATGGTTCATGCAAATTAATGCTTACAGTATGTTCATCGTGTTCAGAAATAGTACCTTCTTCGGCTCGCAGTACACCGGCAAAATAACGGAAGTGATCTATACACAAAGGTAAATCGGCTGCGCGTGTTTCGCGGATGGCTTTACCATTATCTATCGTTTCAATGGTTGCCAAATACTCCAAATTATCTTCCATAATCTGTGCAATTTTTAATAACACAGCACTGCGGCCTGCGGCTGATGTTTTACTCCACGATGGAAATGCAGCATGTGCTGCATCCAAAGCAGCATCTATATCTTCTTTTGTCCCCCGGGCTGCCTGCGTAAATACTTTTCCATCTATAGGCGAATAGTTATCAAAATACTCCCCTTTAACAGGAGCTACAAATTTACCACCAATGAAATGATTGTACCTGGCTTTAAAAGCCGGACGTTTTGCTAAAGTTGTCATAATTTTTTTTGTTTATGGAATACGAACATAGAAGTTGCTCATATACAAGTGATAGTACAATCCTATCATTTAATAGCACAATTGTATCATACCTATGTCAATAAGCTATAAAATATTTGCACTTAGCTACTATTATGCTATGTTTGATTGAAGAAATAAAAAGCAGCAATGAAACACCAAGTAAACCCTGTTGCATTATCAAACGAATCACAATTAAAAACACTGATTGAAAACCGCACCGCTTATTCGTTAGCGCAATGTGAACTGAACGTTTTTGAAACACATATGGCTTCGTTCAGTGTACCACTTACTTTTAACAGCCTTGTTATAACCAGTATGTTAAGAGGTAAAAAAATAATGCATTTGTTTGATGAAAAAGGTTTTGACTATTTACCGGGCGAAAGCGTAATTGTACCTGCCGATGTTACCATGCGTATAGACTTCCCCGAAGCCAATTCCGGTAACCCAACACAATGTACGGCTTTGGCTATTGACAGCTCGCATATTGACAACACCATTCATTACCTGAATGAAAACTTTCCCAAAGAAAGCGGTTTACCCCCATGGCAGCTTAACTACAATCAATACCATTACTTTAACAATGAAGCCATTGCTTTACTTACCAATAAACTAATAAGTATTTGTACGGGCAGCAAACTGAACAAGGATATTTTTGCCGATTTAACTTTAAAGGAATTGCTGGTAAGCATTATGCAAAACCAAAATTTAAACCACCTGAACAATGCCACGTATGTCAATAACAATCCGCTGGCATCTATTATGGGTTATATCAGGAACAATATTCATGAAAAATTTCAAATAGAAAGTTTAAGTAATAAAGCCTGCATGAGTAAAGCTACTTTTTACCGGGTTTTTAAAAGAGAGTTAGGAATAAGTCCGCTGGAATATATATTTAACGAAAAGATAAACAAAGCTAAAGAAATGCTTAAAAACCCCACCCTTAAAATTGCTACCATCAGCGATGAGTTGGGCTTTTCAGACGCCAATTATTTTATACGTGTATTCAAAAAAATGGAGGGTATAACCCCGAACCAATACCGTATTAATATACTTGCTACCGACTAACTTGTTTGTTTGTTTTCAAAGCAAAACCTGTCATCCGCTTTAAATACCAACTGTTTGGCAGAAAAACCTCTCGCAAAACAAATCAGGTAATTTTAATAAAATAGTTCGAATATATGCCTTTGTGCACTAATATTGCAGCGCAAAACAGCAAAAAGAACACATGAATTTTACTTTAAAATCAATACTGATTTATTTATTTCTAAGCTTTGTAAGCCTTTCCGTTTTTGCCCAGCAAAAATCGGTTTTAAGCGGATATATACGCGATAACAAAACGGGCGAAGAGCTTATTGGTGTTTCCGTAGTTATTAAAGAAAACGGCAAAGGGGCAGTAACCAACGAGTATGGCTTTTTCTCCTTAACATTGCCTCCGGCTACTTATACCGTAAGTGTAAAGTATTTAGGCTACACTACCGTAACACAAACCATTGACTTAAGCACCAGCCAGAAACTGAATTTAGAACTGGCACCTCAAAACAAAGAGCTTAAAACGGTTAATATTACCAGCGAAAAAAAAGACGAAAACATTAAAACAACTGAAATGTCGACTAACAAGTTAGACATGAAAACCATCAGCAAAATTCCGGCTTTATTAGGAGAGGTTGATTTGGTAAGGAGCATACAGTTACTACCTGGCGTAAGTACCGTAGGCGAAGGAGCTTCAGGCTTCAATGTGCGTGGTGGAAGTATTGACCAAAATTTAATTTTATTAGATGAAGCACCTGTATATAACTCATCGCATTTATTTGGTTTCTTCTCGGTGTTTAATCCTGATGCTGTTAAAGATGTTAAATTATTCAAAGGCGGAATTAACGCAAAATATGGTGGACGTTTATCGTCTATTTTAGATGTACGTTTAAAAGAAGGAAACAAAAAACACTTTGCCGCGCAAGGCGGAATTGGTTTAATATTTTCGCGATTAACATTGGAAGGGCCTATAAAAAAAGGTAAAGGCTCGTACATTATTGCTGGCCGCAGAAGTTATGGCGATGTGCTGGCCACTCCTTTTTTAGCAGGTAATCCTGATTTTAAAGGTTTTCAGTTATACTTCTACGACTTAACCATGAAAGCCAATTACAGCTTGGGTGAAAAAGACAAAATATATCTTTCCGGTTATATGGGCAGAGATGTTTTTGGCGTAGCTTCATTTGGATTTAACTGGGGTAACCAAACATTAACCGCTCGCTGGAATCATATAAACAGTAATAAATTATTTAGTAATACAACTGCTTTTTACAGTAATTACGATTATGGGATAGGTACCGATAATATTGGTGCCAGGGAAGCTTTTAAATGGACCTCGCGTATTATTAACTACAGTTTAAAGCAAGATTTTACCTGGTATCTGAATAGTAAGAACACCATTAACTTTGGCGGACAAAGTATATTTTATGAGTTCAGACCGGCTAATGCCAGCTTTGTGAGTGGTGGTATAAGACAAGACATTAATTTGCCATTTAAATATGCACTGGAAAATGCTCTGTATGCCTCAAACGATCAGGTAATAAACAGCCGTATATCGTTAAGCTATGGATTGCGTTTTTCTACTTTTCATTATTTAGGTAAAGGTGTACGCCAGGACTATGGCAGTGGTTTTAACAGCTTTGGCCGTGAATATATAGGCAGCCAGTCATTCAGCGATTTTGAGTCTATTCAAAACTATTTTAACTTAGAGCCAAGAGCTGCTGTAAAGTATGAGCTGAATGCAACAAGCAGTTTAAAAGCAAGCTATATGCGTACTACCCAGTATGTGCATTTAATATCAAACACGGCTGCTTCCATTCCTTTAGATGTATGGACACCCAGCACCAATAACATTAAGCCACAAATTTCCGACCAGGTAGCCATTGGTTATTTTAAAAACTTTGGCAATACCAAAAACGATTACGAGACTTCGGTTGAGGCTTATTATAAAACCATGCAAAACCAGATTGATTATGTAGATGGAGCGGACTTGTTGTTAAACCCTTATTTGGAAGGGCAAATACTAAGTGGCAAAGGCAGGGCTTATGGTTTGGAGTTTTATGTAAAAAAGAATACAGGCCGCTTAACCGGTTTTATAAGCTATACACTGGCACGTACCGAGCGTCAGGTAGACAGAATAAACAATAACGACTGGTATCCTACCCGCTTTGATAAATTACATAATTTAAATCTCGTAGTAAGTTACGATTTGAACAAACGCTGGACACTTAACACCAACGTAGTATACGGTAGCGGAACACCTGTAAACTTGCCTACCAATGCATTTATTTTTGAAGGCTATCAGGTACCACATAACCCTGCTGCACCCCGCAACAATATTCGCATCCCCGACTTTTTCAGGATTGATTTAACCGCAACCGTAAAAAGTAAAGAGCGTAAGCAACCTGAATTTATGCCGACCAACTTTCTTAAACGTATGAAATATACCTACGAGTGGGAAATAGTATTTGGTGTATATAACCTGTTAGGTAAACGAAATGCCTTTGCCGTGTATCCGCGCATCAATGATAAATCGCCTGCTATTACAGAGCTGGTTCAGTTCTCGTTGTTTGCAGTGCCTATACCGGCCTTTACTTACAATTTTAAATTTTAATATTTTATAGTTAAACCATTATAAAAATTAACACATGAAAACATTCCATAAAATATATATAGTACTGCTGTTAACTATTACAACACTGAGCAGTTGTATTGATAAAATTGATTTAGACGCAGGCAAAGGCGAAAGCCAGTATGTTATAGAAGGTCAAATAGTATATGACCCACTGGATCCGACTAAACTGGTAAAAGATACCATTAAAATAAGCAAATCGATTGGTTATTTAGACAACGGTGGAGCACCAAAAATTAACAATGCAACAGTGGTTATTATCGACTCAACAGCAGGTTCGTTTTTTGTTGATACCTGTGTAAGCATTGGTAACGGTAATTATATACCAAACAAAATTATACCACAACCCAACCACTCTTATTTGTTATTGGTTCGCTTACCTGAAGGTGATACCGTTATTTCCTATTCAAAAATTAACCGTCCTTGTATATTTTACAAAGACAGTATTTATACCACCGTATTAAACGATGAAAGCATTGGCAGAAGCGGACCGGGCGGACCTTTAAAATCTGGCTGGGGTTATGTGGAAATGAAAATAATTGACCCTGCAGGTTTAGGCGATAGTTACCGTTTGAAGTACTATGTAAAACGCAACCCTGTAGCAACCAATCCATACTTTACCGAAAGTGGTGGCTTTACAGGCTGGAGTTTTTATAACAAAGTAAACAACTTAGTGATTGTAAGTGAATCGAATAATGCAGATGGTTCGCCTAACTCTCAGTTAGATAAAGAAGCTGTTTTCAATTTCCCGGTAGCACGTTCTATCAATACCGTTGAAGATGATATTAGCAAACGTCCGGCCTTTTACCCGGGCGACTCTATAAAGGTGGAAGTATATAGTATTACCAGAGAAAACTTATACTTTTACTCACGTATGAAAACAGAATTGACCAACGGAACCGGTGGTGGATTTTCAGGCTTGTTTGCAACACCTGTATCAAACGTTCCTTCCAATATATTTCCTTATGGACAATCAAAAATTAAAGTATTAGGCTGGTTTGGTGCATCACACAAAGTAACGCAAGCTACTCAAATGACCAACTTCAATTTCGACATCAGGTAATACTAAAAAGGCTATTATAAAAAAGGCGGTAAGTTTAAAACTTACCGCCTTTTTATTTAAAATGCCTCGTTCATGGTAAAATATAAACCCTGAATATTGTTCTCGCCTCGCCCGTAATCAATACGCACATTTACATGCTCCCGCCTGATGGCTAAAAACCGGAAGCCTATTCCATAATTAGGCTTTATGTTTTCAAATAAAACAGATGCCGTATTGCCTACATTGCCAAAGCCACCAAAAAAAGTAAGCGATACAGGACCCCATACTTTTTTACGTAACTCGGCTTGAAAAGCCATGGCATTTTTATGCCTGTAACGGCCATTGTAATAACCCCTCATATAAGCATCACTTCCAATAGTAGCCAATTGCTTAAAAGGAATATCGCCATCGTTAAAACTACCATAAGCCTGCAAGGCTAATATATTCTCCTTCCATAACTTTATATAGTCGCGCGCATCAATGGTTATATTATTATAAGTATAATCACTGCCCAATGCTTTTGCATTAAACAAATTGGTTATGTCAATAAAATGTCCTTTGGTAGGGAAATATATTTTATCGCGGTTATCAAGGCTTAGCACCAAACCCGCGCCTGAAGTAAAGCTTCCGTTATTGCCTAACATACCGGGCAAAGTAAACAAACCATTACCCCTGAAATCAAAATTATTTACCTGATTGGCTTCGTACTGCAAACCCACATAAATACCTTTTACTACTTGTTTAGCAACACGCAACTGCAGCCTGTTTTGCGCATAATCATATAGCGCTTTATTAGCTTCGGGAGTGTTATTGCCTATACCCCAAAAATACTCGTTAAACTTTCGGTAAGTATAGATGGCTTTTATATTGTACTTGTTATCTTTAGTAAAAATATCAATGTAAGGTCGCACACTGTATTGGCCCAGTTCCGTAGTTTGTCCGTTCAGCCTGATTAACGAAGGACGCGTATTTGTATCGTTGCTGTGCCTGTATAAATAAACCAGACTTATTCCCAACTGCCATCCGGTTTCCGGATAAACGCCCCAGATTGGTAAAGCAAAAAACGAACTCTTTTTAGGCTTGGCCGAATCGCCTTCCAGCTTATCGTAAATTTTATTAATATAGCTTTCGAGTTTTGATTGCGCATGAACATGATGTTGTACAAACCATACAAAAAAAAGTAAAATAATTATTCTTGAAAAACTGTTTTTATTGCTTGTTTTTTGATGTACCACCAGTGCAAATATAGAATTTATAACCACTTAATCCGTGGTATCAGTTTATGGAAACGATAGCCCATATTAAATCCGAAACTGGTTGATTGAAAAGCCACAAAATTAGGATAACCAAAGCCATTTAAACTGGCATCGTAGTTCACAAATACATTCCAGAAATACCTGTCGCCATTTCTGCCCATCGAAAGTTTTCCATGTGTATCAAATTCAAAACTAACTCCGGTTCGGGTTTCTGTTGTGTTTTCTACCATAAATGAGGCCATGCCAAGTCCGAAAAAAGCAGAAGGAGAAACAAACCAGTTGCCCCCTTTAAAACAAAAGTTATAGGCATAACCGGGCCTGAAATTAATATGCCATAAACGCAAATAATTCATCTGGCTTAACTCGCCATAATTCTGTTTCGAATCAATATTGGCGGGTATTAAAGAAGAATCTGCTTTGATGGATTTATAACCCATATTACACATAAGCAACATGGCCCCTGACGACTTACGCTGGAACTCGGCCATAGACAAAGCACTGCGGTAAGAAAACTTACGGTGGTTAAAGTTATAAAATAAGTTTAATCCGTGTGCCTGTATTTTTACATCAGGCCGTATGGATAGATTGGTATCAACACCTAAGGTACGGTATATGCCACTAAATGAACGTGAGTATATTTCGCCTCCCCCGCGCGATTGATAATAACTGAATGAGAAATCGTAAAAATTGGTTCGCCCGAAAGTTTTTTCATCGCCATTGGTACCCGGCACCTGTACACCCAATGCTACCGTAAAATATTTTAAACCCAAACTTACACCTGTTTGCCAGCTTAGGTTTGGCGATAGTTTTAACAACTCACGCGAGTTACTGAAACGGGGCGGGTTAATATAAAAATCGAAATTATTCAGCCAGGAGTTTAACTGAATATTGTAAGGCCTTTTAAACTGCGCTATATAGTTGGTGTCTTTTTGCGCATAACTATGATAGCTGCTTACCACACTC
>CAYTWI010000027.1:0-35343 GCA_964442045.1 uncultured Bifidobacterium sp. | reverse complement strand
GTAAATTAAAGAATCCAAATGTCCAGCATAGAATAACTCTCTCTTCTTTTCACTTTCATTTCTAGAAAAAATATTTCTACCTAAGTGTCTTTTTATAAGTTTTCCAGTACTGTTGTCATACTCTTTTCTAAATTTTCTGACTCTTGCTGATTTGTGGATAAAAGGCAAAAAAGAATGACATGCTATTTTACTAGGATTGGTCACATAAGCTTCAATCCATTTATTACGTTCATTATACCTTAAAGGAAATCCTATATGAGGATACCTTTTTAACTTAAACCAATCTTTTTCCTTTTTTTTTAACATATAAAAATGTGAGCAGTAAAGGCCCAATGCGAAGCTATTTGCTTTTAGAATTAGTACCCTAATTCCCGAAGTATGCATGCTTTTTCGGCACCTAGATGCCGCTCCGACTCAAGCTGGGCAAAGAAATTATAATAGTACATTTGCTAATAAATCCATTATTCAAAATGAAAATAAAGAAACGTGCAATCATTAAGATAAGTCAATCAGTCCTAAAATTAATAGGGCTTATAGCAATAAATAATTATGAAATAAATTCAAATTATATTTGCATTTCTGAAATACCAATCCCCAACTGTTTTTCAAGTTGGGCATAACAAGATTTTCATCTATACCATAAAACGCACACTTCAGCTCCTCCACTGCTCACAAAACAAACATACATTTTATCTTTATATAACTACATTAAAATAAGTACAAAAATAATTAACGAATTCATTTTCTACCCTTGACATACCCTTGTCAAAACATACTTTTATTTTTGCTTAAAACAAACCTGTTATGGCAACTGAAAAACCATTGGTCAACAAACAATATTTACTGGAACGTTACCCCGGTAAAGGCGGGTGGACCTATGCCATTATACCAGAAATAGCCAAAGACCAAAGAGCTCGTTTTGGTTGGGTACAAGTAAAAGGCACTATAGATGATTATGCCATCAAAAACTACAAGCTCATGCCCATGGGTAACGGACACCTTTTTTTACCTGTAAAGGCTGCTATAAGAAAAAAGATTGGAAAACAGGCAGGCGATTGGGTGCATGTTGTTTTATACAAAGACGATAGCGAAATAGAAATCCCGGAAGCCCTATTGCTTTGCTTACAGGATGAGCCACAAACCCATCAAACATTTTTAAACTTTACCGATGGACAACGCAAAGAATTTATTGATTGGATAGCCGCAGCCAAAACCGATGCCACTAAAGTAGAACGCATAGCCGAAACTTTAAGAAAAGTAAGCCTGGGACAAACGTTCAGGGAAAAGTAATTTTTTGCATAGTTTTGTTGATATGCTCACCATGTTAGGTGAGCACATGAATAATAGCCTTTGGCAGAATTAAAAGCAATATGCAAAAAGATAATTTATTAAAACAGGTCAGCTTTATTAAAGAGATTGATAAGCTGAAATACATTCAACGCAAAACCAAATTATTCAACAGCGACCGGAATGAAAACGATGCGGAACATAGCTGGCATTTAGCCATGATGACCATTGTACTGGCCGAGCATGCCAACAAACCTATTGATGTATTGAAAGTATTGAAAATGGTTTTAATACACGACATTGTAGAGATAGATGCAGGTGATACTTTTCTTTACGACACGCAAAAAAACCATAACAATACAGACGAAGAGCTGATGGCAGCCAAACGTATATTCGGGCTTTTACCAACAGCACAAGCGGAAGAGTTTATTGCCATCTGGCAGGAGTTTGAAGAAGGTAAAACAGATGAAGCCAGGTTTGCCAAATCAATGGACCGCTTTGAACCATTGCTGCAAAACACCACTAACAATGGCGGTACCTGGGTAGAGTTTAAAGTGCCCTACGAAAAAGTGTACGAAAAGAAAAAGAATATTCAACATGGCTCCACATCAATCTGGGAATATGCAGAAGGCTTGATTAACGAAAGTGTTGACAAAGGGTTTTTAATGAAGCAGGTTAAATAAAATTTCACTTAAACCTTAAAGACATGATGAAACGACCATGTATTATTTTTACGATGCTCACTTTATTAGCCATTACAGGGTATTCAAGGGAAGTAAACTTCATGCAATACTTTCAGTTCCAACTACCCTTTACTTTAACAGTAAACACGAGCAATAAGCAAACAGGGTTAACAGCCAGTAAAACAATACTTGTCAGCCCTGATTCAGAAAAATTCACCAAATTATTGATATGGTGCAATAAGAACACGTACAACTGGAATAGCTCTTCGGTTGCCGATACAATACAGGCACAGCTTGTATTAAAGCAAAGTAACCTTCAGCTATTATACAGCAAAAAACACGTTACCATTGTTTTAATTGACTATGATGGCAAAAAACACCAGTATTCCAAAAGCGTAAAAAAAGGAGTGCTTGATTTTTTAACCGACTTTAGTTATACAACATTTCGCAATAAGGTAAATGCTGATATTATCTTAACTTTTAAATATCCAAACAACTGGGCGGCAGAGAGCAGAAAAAACGCACGGTTTATAGGTGAAGCATTAATGCCGATAATGGACGGGAGTCCAACAAACTCCATGATGTGGTGCATCTGGATGTATGACACATTACAATCGATTGACTCCTTAATTGCGGTACAGAAAAACTCTTTCAGCGAAGAATTAACGGAACAACGGGAAAACATAATGCTTAATAGGAATAATGCTGTTCGTATAACTTTGAAAAGTAATAACAAAAGAAAACCATACAGACAAATGATATACTTTCAAAAGTATGCTACATTATTTGAAGTGATAAATAATGATGTTGCAAGCAAAGATTTTGATAGATTTTACAACAGCATAAAAATTACTAAGAGGAAGAAGTCTAGCCATTAACAGATGTTTATATTCAATTATCTCCGCACTCGCTCGCATTTTGCGAGTGAGCATATTGATAAGCCTTCGGCTAAACATCATTCATTTTGATAGCTTACAAAAAAACAATCTCTTAAAGTAAATTTGATTCACTTGTTTATGCTTCACTTAAATAGTGACTATATTGAAACAATGCTTCTAATTATATAAGTTTACATCCATTATATAATGACATACGAACTCACCATCGAACAACGAAAATATTTTGGACTTGACCCAATAGAAAGCCATTGGGAAAAAGTTATTTTTAATGGTGATACATATCGTTCTCAAAGTATTTTATATTTTGATGGGGAAATAATTAAAAGACATATTATCTCGACAGAAATAGAATATTCTGAAAAGCATTACAATGAACTTACAAAAAACAGAGTAACGCTATTACCTAAAACAGCTAAAGGAAAGGAAAAGAAGTTGACTGCTTCTGTTTTGGAACAAAGACAACCAATAGGGGTTTATGTGAGTATTAGTTGTGGCAACTTAAAAATTGGAAACCATAATTCTCAAACTACATTTTACTCTAGTTGTTGGGATAATGAACAAGAATCTCAAAAAAAAGTATCTGAAATAATAGATGACTTTATAAACAACTCTCCTAAAAATCATTTTATTGCAATTGATAAATTCAAAAAACTTAAACGCCTAAATGTAAAATTCAAATCTGGGGATTATTTCTGCTTTAAACTTGACAGGGAGAATTATGGATTTGGACGACTTCTTCTTGACGTAAATAAAGTTAGAAAGAAAAAGCTAATTAACAATTTTCATGGATTAAACTTGTTAATGGGTCCGCCTGTAATTGTGGAATTATTTGCCTTTAAGTCAACTACAAAAAAAATTGATATTGAAACACTTGACAAACAAACCAAATTGCCATCAGATATAATGATGGACAATTTGCTTTTTTACGGAGAGTTTGAAATAATTGGACATAGAGAAATTAAAGATGAAGAATTTGATTTCCCAATTTCTTATGGACTCAGTATTGACCAAAGGGGAATTGTGTTTTTGCAATGGGGTTTAATCCATAAAGAACTACCACAGAATGTATATAATAATTATACTTTTACAGATGAAATGCAAGTAGGGCAAAACCCTTATGGATATTATTCTATAGGATTCAGACCCCACTATGATAATATTGAAATCATAAAAACGATAAATAATAAAGGCATTTATAATTTTGACGATGCAAGACATTATAAAGCTAAATGGGATTTACGTAATCCTGAAAACAAAGTAATAAAGGATGAGCTATTCAGAGTGTTTGGACTTGACTCAAATCAAAATTACTACACAAACTCAAAATTAACAGGAACAAAATTGCCAAGTGAGATAATTAAACAACTAAAATAATACAGATTGTTTTATGCCTAAGAAAGAATCATCTCCCTCTTAATAGCTATTTTGATGTTATTTATTTCACCTTCGTAAACTCGTAAGCATGGTAATCTATAAAGTCGTTTACTTTTATAGTGATGCCTGTTACTTCGTTGTTCTCTATTTTAAAAGGCAATGTTTGTATGCCGCAGGTAACATCGCTATAGGTACATAAAAACTTGTTATCGCTTAAGTATTCCAGCCTACCAATATTGTTCGGGTGGTGGCTGAAATGCAAAGTCATTTTACCTTTTTCCAGCTTCACTTCTACCGTACCATAAAACGCATTGGTATAAGTACCTGTAAATTTAGCCAACTCTATAGCCGGTTTATTTTTTAACGCCACTACTGCTTTTAAGCTGTCTGTTTCCAACCATTCTTTCTGGTTATTGGCATTAGTCGGTATAAAATATTTTTCGCTTAAGTTTCGGTAAGGCACATTTAAATAAGCTTCCAATACCTGTTTAACCAATGCATCGTATAAGGAATTGGCATCGGTATTGGTATATACCAGCACACCCAAATTTTCTTCGGGTATAAACTCTGTTTTAGTTACAAAGCCATTGGCTCCCCCGCTGTGTTCCCATACTCTCCTGCCCTCGTAATCGTAGCTGCTCCAACCCAAACCATAAGTACTGAAATGTTTGCTGGTAAATACTTTGGAGTTTACATCGTTCACCACCATGTTTGATTTGCGAGTTTCAGCCAATACCGAGAAAGGAACTATTTGTTTGCCATTGAAACGGCCACTATCCAACTGGAACAATAACCAATTGGCCATATCGCTTGCGCAAGAGTTTATACAAGCCGAAGCACCCATATTATCTATATTAGTATAAGGCATTTTTACTATTTTACCTTGTACCAGTGTATGCGGAATGCAGGCATTATCATCCGTCATTAAATCATTGTAAAAGCTATTGGTATGCTTCATTTGCAAAGGCCCAAAAAAGTGGTAACGGATATAGTCGTCCCAGCTCGTATCTGTAACTGTTTTAACCAACTCGCCTGCGGTAATAAAAGCGGCATTGCAGTAACCATATTTATACCTGAAAGGATGAACTGGTTTGGTCAGCTGCATGTGCTCAATAATTTCTTTACGGGTTAAGTTACTGCCCCAGTTTAAAAAATCACCCTGAAACGTTTGCAAGCCTATACGGTGGCAAAGCAAATCGCGCACGGTACATAACTGGGTAGATGTTTCATCGTACAGCTTAAAGCCCGGCATATAACGCGTTACCTTTTCATCCAACAACAAACGTTTCTGCTGGTTAAGCAAAGCCAGCGCAGTGCCTGTAAAAGCTTTGCTGTTGGAGGCTATCTGAAATAAGGTATACTCGTTTACTTTGGCCGATTTGCCATGCTCTTTCACCCCATAGCCTTTAGCCACTACTACTTTTCCATTTTTAACAATGGCTATGGCTAAGCCCGGCACCTGCCAGCGTTTCATTTCCCTTTCAATATAACTGTCCAGAGAGTCCTGGACAAAATTAGGCTGCTTGCTTAAAACATTTTCGTTACGGTTTGCCTGTGCAAACAGGCCTGTAAAACATAAGGTAGTATATACTACTAAAAAAAGATACTTCATTGCTTATTTAAAATAAGCCGCCAATATAGCTAAAATTGAATAGCTGTTTGCAGCAAAATATAGGAATTGTAAACAAGAAGAGCCGTTGCATGCAACGGCTCTTCTCCTCTAATAGAAAATGGATTCTTATTTAGCTAAACTATTGTTTAACTACTTTTATGGTTTGTGACTGATTACCTGTATTTACTACCACAAAGTACATTCCGTTATTACCATCAATGGCTATGGTTTGTAATTGAGTATGAGCTGTAGCTGCTATGTTTTTTTGGTTTACCAGTTTACCGGCTATATTGAATACCTTTACCTCAATAGGTGTAAGAGAAGGAGCCAGCTCTAAAGTTAAATCAGTAACAACCGGGTTAGGGTAAGCTACCAGTACTGGTGTTTCACTGCTATTATCCAACAAGCTTACTTCCAATGTTTTTGAGTAGGTGAACGAACCATCGCGGTCAACCATTTTAAGCCTGTAATATACTTTGCCTGCTACAGGAAGTTTGGTATCGTTAAACAAGTATGATAAACTGGTATTGCTGTTACCGGCTGCTTTAACCTGTCCTGCTTTTTCAAAATCAGTTCCGCTTACCGAGCGCTCTACATCAAAGTAGCTGCTGTTTGTTTCGCTTGCTGTATTCCAAAGCAACTGCACTGTTTTAGCATTTTTATTATACTGTGCCGCAAAGCTGCTTAGCTTAACCGGTAATGGATTGGTTGATGATGTACCTGTAAATAAATTGCTAAAGTTTGATTGTGTTAACCACGATGAAGTATAAGTACTGTTGCTTGTATTTACGGTTGAGGTAGATAGCCATGTCCATAAAGCAGGAGATGAACCATATGCCATTTGAATATTTGCATTATTGGTTACCGAACCTGTTATAGCTGAATCATAAGCCAACTGAATGATGGCATCAAATACATTGCCTGTACCTGTTTGGGTAAAACTGTAGTACGTGTTAAAATGGTCGCCCAAAGCGGTAATATTTGGTATGGCTGAATAGTATTGCGCAGTAATAGCACTTGGGTATTGTGTACCACCCATCCAGTATATTTTTCCTAATGTTCTGCCTGCAAATGTCAATACAGTTGAATCGTTGGTAGCAATATTACCTGTTTGTGTTAAAGCCGGAGGTGCTGTTGTGGTGGTAAATGCATCTGCTCCTAAATCGCTTACATTTTGTACAATGCTAATAGGGCGTGTCTGTCCGTGAATATCAGTTAATACATTGCCTAAAGCTATACCTTTACCTTTGGCATACCAGCAGCTTGAAAGCGTTGAATCAATACGTAAATCGGCTGATAAAGTATCAACAAACAAAGTAGCAGGAATATTCAATGTATTATCGCTCCAGCTTCTTCTGTCGGCACCTGAGGCAGCAGTTTGCCAACTTGTAAATGTTTGTGGTAAACTGGCTGTCCAAACAGCTACTTGCGCAGCATTGGCACTTACCAGTAAATTGTAGTCCGATGAGTTTTGATTCCAGTTATTACCTGCCGAAGCATTAACGGCTGCAATGGCTGCATGGAAACCGGTTCCGCCTGTGCGTTTGTTGTAAAAAATATTATTGCGTATGGCTATGTTAGCAGTGTTTCTGCGTTCAAAAGCATAAGAGTTTAATGTGCCAGAAGCGGCTGAACCACCCACAAAAACGGTATTGTTTAAGTACTGACAAACGTTACCCGAGGCATTATCACTTATACCTCTTATGGTTACTCCGTTGGTATTGGTTCCGTTGCTTATTGAAATCATGTTGTTACGGATGGTTCCGTTTTTCATATTACCTAAAACCAATAAACCATGTATAGCTGTGGTAGCACTTGTAGATATATTGTTTAACCTCGAAATCCTGTTGTTTTCAATAATTGAATTTACTCCTCCACCATCGTAAATCATACCTGCTGATACGGTAGCAGCTGTTGCATTGTTGGCATTGATATTATAAATGGTATTGTTACGCAACACATGGTTATCGGCATCGTTTCCGTTTATAGCTATACCCAACACGGCAGCTGTTTGTGCATTGGTATTGGCTGATGATGAATTTAAATTATAAATGGTGTTCTGGTTAATAATAGCTGTTGATGCACCACCCTGAATACTGATACCTCTCACACCAACACCGGTTGTTGTTCCTGTTCCTGTAATATTGGCAATGGTATTATTGGCTATTACTATATCGCCAGCACTGCTTATGTATGAATAAATACACAAAGTTAAACGGGCTGCATTTTGTATGCTGTTGGCATTGGTTGGGTGCCCAATGGTATTACCCGTTAAGGTACCTACAAACATTCTTCCTGACTCTAAACGTATACCTGCAAAATCAACTGTTGCCGTTGTAGTTATGTTTATGTTTTGAATGGTATTACCTTGTATAGAAGTACCTATACCTAAACCAGCATTTATATTCATGGCAACCCAGTTTACTGCATTGGCACTTAGCCATGGCGCTCCGCCACATAAAGGGGCCTGGCCGCCAATATAATTACCGCTTATTAAGTTGTTTTCTCCTGTCTGGCCCGGCACTAAAATAATAGGCACTATATCGCCTCCGCTTGGTGCAATAGGCGCATTGTAATAAAAACTATTGTTTAATATATTCCAATTGCCTCCGTTACCGGTATTGCTTACTAACACACCTGCTCTTCTAAAATTAAACAGGTTGTTGTTTGAAATAGTAATATCGCTGTTTAATAAGGTGGTTGAAGTGCTTGCTGAGTAAATTAAATTGGCAGGAATTTTCATTGAATCGCTTATATCTCTTATATCGTTATTATCAAACAATAAATTTCTAATACCTGTAGATACGTTGGTACTGCCGGCTAAAGTAATAACACCTCTTAGCGGTGACGTACATGCACCTTCTATAATACAGTTGCGTATGGTATCAAACCTGCTTCCGTTTATAAAAGTAAAGGTAGCACCTGAATCCGTTCTGTTTACAAAGCGTAAATACTTACCTGTTCCGCTAACTGGACCTTTACCATCTATTACCAAGTTTTCGCTTCCGTCAAGCGTAATGTATGATGAAGTAAAGCGCGATGTAATATTTCTTAACACATCGTCTGATGGAACTATACTAATTTTATAATCTGCCCCTGAATTATAATTTAAAACTACTTGTGCGGTATCATCTATATCAGAAGTAACGCTTAGGGTTAAATTACCCACCAAACCATTTGCATTTATATCTTTAAACACATCGCTTAAATAGTTATAAGTTGAACCACTACCAACGGTAACTGTTCCTGATAAACCTATGTTGATATTGCGGTTTCCGCTGGGTGCTGAAATAGTGGGAGTTTGTATATTACCACCTACAAGCATTTGTACCAGCTCTGCATCAATAACATTTCCACTCGATGCCACATTGCTGATGCTATAGGTTAGCCAAAAATAATTGGTTCCTTTTATAAGTGGTTGCGTACCGGTAATGCTGAATATACCTGAAGGTGTACTAATGGTTGTACCAAATTGTGTTTTTGTATTAAATATGCTATCAGATCCGGTATAAAACAAACGGGCATTGGTAATATCGGCCACATTGGTTGTTCCGTTAGTGCTGAAGTTAATACTGGTAAGGTTAATAGGTGATAGCTCGCCACTGGTTTGTATGGCTACACGTAATATGGCTTCGTTGCTGTTATTTCTTGAAACAAAATTAACAATTGGCTGCTCGGCTGTTGAACCCACATAAGCCATATTGGCTTCTAAATATGGTGTAAAAGTATAGTAATCGTTATCTGCTGCTGTTTGCGATGAGTTAACTGATTGCGGCCTGAATTTATTTCCGTCCTGAACAGCTTTACTTGCATTTAACTGCAAACCTACTGTGCTCGAAAGAGGCAGTGTAGAACTGGCAAAACCTTCTACTAAATAAATTTTATTAGTGCCTTCTTCTAATACACAACTAAAAGTAGCACCGCTGGTTAATGCAGGCGAACCTATTTCGTACGATACCCATTTAATCCAGAACTGTCTGTTAGGCGCTGTACCCCACACGCGCGATACAATAGAGTCGTCTCCTCCTGTTGGTGGCAAATTGGTAAATGCATCCCAAAAGCAGGCTATGGTTGTATCGGGCAATGAAGCTGTTGGCAAATTCTCATTGTTATTAGGCAATAAGGTACTTGCGGTATTAAAAGTAAGTAACCCGTTGGCACTTGCTTTAAACGAGGTTACGGCATTACCGTAATAATTAAAAGCAAATGGCAGCGCTACCGGTGCCGACCATTGATTAGCATTTAATGGTGCTGTTAAAACGCTTGTCCAGCCGGCAACTATATTATCATTATCGGTATTAAGCGAGCCCGGATTACCACCATTGGAAGTAAATGCAACGGTGTAGTTGGTTTGGGCCGATAAATACGTAGCCTGCAATAAAAACAATACAAATAGTAAATTAATTTTTTTCATGTGCTATAAATTATATTGAAAATCAAATATATGATTTACGGTATTAATAATTTTAATTTTGATTCGACAGGATGTGTAAAATTTAAAAGTAAATCAATAATTCAACCCTTTTAGACGCACAAAAAGCTACCCGTGACTAAAACCGGGTAGCTTTTATATGCACCAAACAACAAATTTTATTTAACCATTTTCACTGTTTTAGTTTCAGTGCCTGTAGTAACCTGTACAAAATAAATTCCTGCTTTCAGGTTGGTTAAATTTTTTATTTCTACATTTTCTGTTGCCTCATTTAAGGAATAATTTTCTGCTATTAGCTGCTTTCCGTTTACATCTGTTATAGTTACATTAATAAACTCGTTTGCCTTATTGGCCAGGTTTATATGTATAACATCGATAAACGGATTAGGATATAATTCAATATTGGAATGAGTTTCATCAAAAACAACTTTTACCATGTTTGATGTTTCCGTGAAGTGGTCGTTATCAATACTTAGTAATCTGTAGTAGGCTATATTATGCATTAACTGCCTGGCTTTGTTATGCATACTTCTGTAATAAGCCAGTTTTGTTGAGTTACCCACTGCCTTTACAGTAGCTACTTTAAAAAAGTCTTTACCATTATGCGAAGCTTCCACCACAAACAAGTTAGTATTTCTTTCTGATGAAGTTGACCATTCTACTACCACATCATCATTTACCTTTTTAGCTGTAAACGAAACTAGTTTTACGGGCAGCGGTGCACTCAGGTTTTCATCAGCACCCATATAGGGTTTGCTTAAATCCCTTACTTCACCATCAAAATCGGTTGTAATACCTGCTATTGGTCTTCCTGCAAATGTTACATCACCAATGGTAGGGCTTGTTAAATGTAAATCGGTATTGGCTACAAAGGCTGTTGGTAGATTAACTGAATTGCTATCATGCTGGGTAACCGATTTCCAGTCTAAAAAATCCCTGCTTACCCCTAACCATAAACCAATCTGGCTGCTGTTGGTAAACAAAGCATTGTAATTGGCTTTGTATGTAGTAGAAGGCGCAGCAGTAAAAATACCCGAAGCATAGTTAATGCTAGAGCTTGTTCTCATGTTACCCAAAATGTTGTTCCTTAAATTCACGTTTGACGTTCTGAATCTTCTATATGCGAATGAAGTGTCAACAGCTAATCCGTTCACACCGCTTATTAAAACTGAGTTATTGTATAGGTTAAGAGTACCGGTAATACTATCGTTAATACCTACTATAACAATATCGTTGGTTACATCACTTCCCAATCCAACCATATTATTGGCCACTGTCCAGGTACCACCATTGGTTAAGTTAATACCAAATACTTTAGCCCCTAAATGGGTACTTGTATTTTTAATATTATACACCCTGTTGGCTGTAATATTTCCTACCGAAGCAGCATCGTCCACATTAATACCAATGGCTGTTGTGGCATTATTAGAAGGACCACCTGATGCTGTTAAATCATACACTGTATTATTGGCAATGGTTTGCAAAGTGGAAGGGCTTAAAGTTAAAATACCTACTAACGATGCGGTACTGATAGATGCGGTAGGATTAGCTGCCGATAAACCAAAAATGGTATTACCTTTTATGGTTAAAGTAGCTGCTGTAACAGATGAAGTAATCCTGATACCATTATGCCCCACCGCTGTTGTATTACCTGTTGAGGTAATATTGGCAATAGTATTATTATAGAAGTTTGGAATATTGGTAGTTCCGTTACTCCATAATGATATTTGTGTGCCTAACAACGAACTTTGAATACTGTTAACGGTTGAGGCATTTCCTATCAGATTATTATTTACACTGTTTAAACCTCCTGTTAATTCTATACCTCCGTAAGTTCCGGAACCTGTTCCTGTTAAAGCTACATTCTGAATAGTATTGTTACGTATAAATGATGAATCAGCCTGGCTTGTATTGGCTACAATACCACGCCATGCTATATTGCCTGAGTTAGTCCATGCAGTACCTCCTGCATTCACTGCAGAGCCTCCTATAAAATTGTTCTCGATTATATTTTTTACCGATGCGTTTAAAAAGCGGATGGATGTTTGCGCAGTGCTTTGTGCAGTGGTCATATAAAAATGGTTGTTGCTTATTTTCCATCCTGCTCCATTACCTGTTGCTGTAGACTGAATACCTGAGGTAGTCCAGTTAAAAATATTGTTATTAATAATAAGGATACTGTCATTGGTAAAGCCTGCTGTGCCTGCACTGTAAATAGCTACTGCCGGGGCTCCTACAGAGTCACTCCTGTCGCGTATTTCACAATGGTTAATAACATTGTAACTATTACCTGCCGCTGTGTTCGTAGTTGAAAATAAAACAGTTCCACTTGTTGTAGTGGTATTTCCACTTTCCAGTTTTAAATATAATAAGCTATCACTTTGTGCACCATTTATAAACTGCACACATGGAGAGTTAGTTGATACCGTACTGCGTTTGCTTTTAATAGTCCATTCGCTGCTTGTTCCCACTCCACCCGGTCTTCCGTCCAATATTATCCTGTCCGCTCCATCTAAATTAATTATTGGAACAGCCGAAGCAGGATAGCCTGAAGTTTCTCTGCCAGTTACCCCTGATGCAGGGCGAATGGTAACTGTCCAGTTTCCACCCGATGTATTTACCTGGTTAAATGTAATAGGAAAAGTTTCACCTGTTGTTCCATCGTAGTTCGGGTCTAGTTCAAAAATTAAATTACCTGTTACCTGAGCCGCATTCAAAGCATTGGCTACATCAGTTAATTTTAAATAAGGTAAGCTTGAACCTACTGCATAAGTTCCGCCTGAAATAGAAGCTGTTTTTGTAAACGTACGTGTGGTAACACCCGCATCGGGATTGTTTAAATAGTTTACAGGATCCATCGGGCTAAAACCTGTAAAACTTGCTCCCTGAATGGGGTTTACAGCAATGTTACGCCCTGGTCCTGTTATATCTCTTGCCGCAATATAAAACTGGTAAACACCTGAAGTGAGGGCTGACAATGAAGTTGACCATTTATAAGTTCCATTCATGTTTACTGTTGGAATACTATCAGGAGCAAGGGCCGTAAATATACCACTTGTACCTAAACGGTACCAAAGCCTTATATCTCCTGCACTAGCCGGATTACTGTAATCGGTTATATTGGCCGTTACACTAGGTAATGCAGCATTTACAACAACCACATTTGTAATAATCGGAGCAGCACTATCTAATAATGTTTGTGTCGACTCATATGCTCCAATAGTTGTTGCACTACTTGTACTTCTTGCATTGCCTAAAATATCGGTTGTAATAGCTAAAGGTGAAACAATAGGTAATCCACTTTGAACAACTGGAGTTGTTCCGGCAAATGTTAAATCAGCAGCACTGGTAAAATTAGGATTGGCATTGGCACTACCTAATTCATTTCCGTCAGCAGGAGTTGTTGCAGTTATTGCTGCTGCAAATGCAGCCAGCGAGCTTTTATCGGTGGTTGCAAAACCAACAAAACCATTTGCATTTGGCGACCAATACACATTGTTTGATGCCGTAATGGTTCCTGCACTTATATAGGAAGCATAGTGTTTTGAAACACCTGTTTGTGCAGGTGAAGTATTGGAGAATATATTGTTTCTTACCACCGCATTACCGGTACCACCTTTCCAGAAAGCAGCTGTTGAATTGTTTAATCCGGAGCTATTGATAGAAACTGAATTATAGAAAAACGAAGCAGTGCCTGTTCCTGTTGTTGTTCCAAATGAAATACCTCTTACCATTTGATTAGCCGTAGCGGTTGCAATGGTTGAAATATTATTAACACCATACACTACATTATTATAAACTATAGCATTTGCTGTAGTAGAAGCATCTATCCTTATTCCATGAACCGTTCCAGTTGCTGAAGTACTGGTAATACGGTTAATATTATAAACTACATTTCCCCATACTCTGGCAGTACCGTAATCAACCGTAGTAGAGCCGTTATCAATAAATATACCCTGCAAGGTTGAAGTACTGGTATGTGTTAAATTACGGACCCAGCATTTTGATATCTCTACATTTTTCTGATCGGCTGCATTAATTCCATACACCAATGCTGTTCCATTTCCAATATCGTTAGCGGTATTAGCACCAACAATGGTAGTATCACCTCCTGTTGATGTAACTATACAACTGCTGTCAGGAAATCCGGCAGTACCAATTAAGCTTATTCCTTTATAGGCATTTTGAACTTTTACATTTTCATATCGGTTGTTATGGTTAGCTCCCGCTAAACTGGTAGCAGCCACACCACCTCCCGTAGTACTTGCCGACTGAAGAATACCAAAGGTAGCAGTATTGGTGCGGTTTAAAGTTATCCGGCAATTTTTAATTGTGTTGTTGGATGAACCAGTGGTAGCTGTTGAATTAAGAACTGAATAACCATATTCCATTTGTAAAGCAGTTGTTGAATTACTCACACTATCAGCCACATCAATTCCATCAAATACAATATTTCTTGAACCCCTTAAAGCAAATACAGCATCTGTTGTTCCAGCACCGCTAATACCATATACTATTGGATTGACCCCAGTACCAAACTTCTGAAAAGTAATAGAATCTAAGTTTCTAATACTAATTGGACGATCTTTAAAAACACTTCCACTAGTTACATTAAATACTAAAGACCCACATTTACCAAAAGAATCTAACTTGTTTGCTACTTCAGTAAATGAAGCAAAGTCAGGAGACATACCACCAAGAGTATAAGAACCTGATAAGCCTGGTTGTAATACAACCTTTAATGTATCATTAAATGTGGTAGTATCGGTAACACCATTTGGTATTGAAGTCCATACATTAATGACCTTTTTCACATTAGGTGTATAAGCAATATTGCCAAGGGTTATATTAGTATCATTTTTATTGGTAGGATGATTTGCTGTATCTAATAATGTAACTAAATTAACCGGGGTTTGTATGGTGCCATCAATAGACCAATTAACAGTTACACTTGATATGGCATTCTGACCAAAATTAACTACTTTAACTTTTAAATCCTGATTGTTTCCACAAAACTTCGAAGCTGAAACCAATTGTGAAATGCCTGCATCATTTCCTCCTTTTGATCCAAGTGTTCTATTCCATGTGTTTGATATCTCTGATGCAGCAAGCGCTCTATTATACATTCTGAATTCATCCAGTAATCCGGAAATTGCAGAGCCCGAAGTATAGGATCCAATCCTAAAACCTGTTCCAACAGTCATGGTACCTGTTATAGCCGTTGTACTGAACAAAACACCATTTTTATATACTTTAATTTCGTTTGGCGATACTGTGCGCACAAAATGCAATACATTGGCTGCGCCAGTAACCCCGGTAACATCAATAGTTGGCAGCCCTGTTCCGGTAAGCCTTAAATTGCCTGAACCCGGAGCACCATTAACAAAACATCTGAAAGAGTTTCCCGCATCACCAAACAAATACCATAAAGTAGAACCAGAAGGAAAGCTATTCATCCAAAAACTGATGGTCCAATCGGTACTCACCAAATTGGTATTCCAACCCGTTGGAATATAATCTGTGGTTGCCCCTCCTGTTCCAACCAGGGCCGTTTGAGATAAGCCAACTCCCCCAACCGTTAACGAAGTACCTAAAATAGTGGGTGCAGCACTTCCTGCCAGAGTGGCCACAGGGGCTTCGTTTAAAACTGTAGTGGAGCTCGCATCAAACCGATAATACATCAATTCAGGTATTCCCTGAGTAAACCCCTTAAACCCTATAAATAAAAGGATAGAAAGAGATACAATTTTACTTAACTTACAAATGGTGTAATTATTCTTCATTGCTTTAATTTTTGATTAAATGCAATTACCCATTTTAAATTAAAATTAAAACTTTAATACCGTAATAAACTTCCGAAGGTGTTTAAATGATTACCGAAGGTGTAACTTTATTTATTGAGCCATTTTTTAAACTCAATAGCCCTGTCAATACTTACAATCATTTCTTCCTGAAAATTGGGCGATGTTATAATTTTAACACGTCCTCTTGTTTCATTATACATCTCTTTAATGGCTTTCCTGTTTACTATAAACTGCCTGTTAATTCTAAAGAAAAATTCCGGATTCAATTTCTTTTCTATAAACTCCAGAGAATTTTCAAACGGATAGGCTTTACCTGTTTTATCTTTTATAAATACCTGCTTGTATTTAACATAAAAAAACGCAATGTCAGCTACATCTAAGGCATGTAAATTATTGGCTGTTTTTAACAGCAACCGTTTCTGGTAAGTTGATTCCAGAGTGGTCAAATTATTATACGAGTCACTTTTGCCAAACCAGTTTTTATATTTGGTCAATGCTACTCTTAACTCATCTATATCAATTGGTTTTAGTAAGTAAGCAATACTGTTCTGTTTAAAAGCTTCAACGGCAAAAGAGTTATAAGAAGTAGTAAAAACAATAGGCGTATTAATCTGCATATAATCAAATATTTCAAAGCTATTGCCATCCAGGAGTTGAATATCCATAAAAATTAAATCAACCTCGTTTTCCCTTAACCAAGTTACGGAATCAATTACAGTTGACAGTATGGTTAAAACCTGTATGTGCTTATCACACTCCTGCAACAGGTAGTTTAAATGTTTGGCTACATGTGGTTCATCTTCTATTATTACACATTTCATATATTAAACGCTATCAGTAATAAAAGGAATTTTAGCTATATACCAACCTTCTTTGCTTTCAAATAAAGGCAACTTATCAGTAATTATTTTATAGCGCTCAATAATATTTTTTTGCCCAAGGCCGGTACTTAACTCTTCATCTGCTTTAGGGTTAAAAATATTTTTAACTACTATATAATCTTCTTCCGCATAAACATCTATCATCATTACATTATTCACATCAATATTATTATGCTTCACCGCATTTTCTACCAACAACTGAATACTGAAAGGCGGAATAAAACAATCCATCGCCAATAGTTTTTTATCAATGTTTAATGTTAAACTATCTGTATACTTCATTTTACACAAATACAAATAACTATCTACCACTTCCAGCTCTTCTTTTAAGCTTATCAGTTGTGTATTGCTTAGCTCCAAAATAGAGCGGTATAACTTGGCAAACTTGGCCACAAATGATAAAGCCTGCTTTTGATCGTAAATAATAAGCGAAGAAAGTGTACTTAAATTATTAAATAAAAAGTGCGGGTTTATTTTTGATTTTAATATTTCATACCGTGCTGACACATTCTCTTTCATCAACTCCTTATTGTAAGTTTCCAACTCTGTATTTATTGTTTCTATCTCTGTTTGCTGTGTTTGGATTTGCTCATTCTTTACCGTTAAAATACGGTTGGTTCTTTGTTTTATAATTATAATCCGAATGGTTATAAAAGTAATAATAGAGATAAAGACGACCACTACCAACAAAAAGTTTTTTATTAAAATTTCTTTTGATTTATTGGCTTCAATAATCTCCCGTTCATTGTTTAAATTCTTTATCTGTTCTTCCTTTTGTTGCAACTCAAAACGGGCCTGCATTTCATTTATGTTTTTAGCATTTTCCTGATTATATAAACTATCATTTAAAGCTAGGTACAGTTCATTAAAATGTAGAGCCTTTTCAAAATTATTTTGCTTTTTATAGAGTTGATAAGAATACCTGTAAATATTTAAACGGAGTGATTTAGAACCAATTTCAGTAGCCAGCACCAGGGCTTTACTCAACTCTCTTTCGGCCAATACATAGTTACCCATGTTGCTGTATATTTTACCAATGGCATAACGCGAATGCGCTTTATGGAACAGCGAACCTGTTTTTTCAATCAGCTGTAAAGCCTTCGTATAATAATATAATGCTTTGCTGTAGTTTTTAGTATCAATATAAGCTTCTCCTAAGTTTATTAAAGCAATAGATATATTATTAGAATCTTTATACTGAGTGGAGTTGTTTAAGGCCAGTAAATAATAGGATACGCACTTGGGAATATTTTTATTGTTCATTTCAATATTTCCTAAATTAATAAGCGAACTGCTTACCTCCTTAAAAAGGCCCAATTGCTTTTTTATATTTAACGACATTTGGTAATACTGGCCTGCCTTTTTATAGTTTTTCAGTTGTGAATAAACCGCACCAATGTTATTCAAGGCAAACGATTCTCCTTTTAAATCCTGTAGCTTTTTAAAAATTTGCAACGCTATAAAATGATAGTATAGAGCTTTCTTACTATCGCCAAAATGCAAACTGATAACCCCTAGAATATCCGATGAATAAGCCACGCCTGAAGCATAGTTTTGCGCCATAGCCAGTTTATTGGATTGTGTTGCATACTCCAAAGCCTTGGCCGTTTCGGTATTTCTTAAGGCTTTAGCCAAAGCATTCAATACTTTAATTTTTAAAGTATCAGGCTGCGTTTTTTTCAGTTCGTTCAGTAAACTGTCAACCTTGGCATTTTTCTGTCCTAATGCTACAGACCAACTAAAAGTACTAAACACCATTACAATAAAAAGCACTACTCTTTTTAGCATGTGGTTTTGTTTAAAATCCAATTGTTCAAAATAATGATACATTCTTAAACTGCAATGTAACAAAAAAGCTACCTGAAATTACTTCCAGGTAGCTTTTATTTATTAGTTATAGAATTTATCTATTCATCATCTTTTGATGAAAGCAATGCTTCATATTCTTCTTTACTTCCTACTACCAGTTTTTCGTAATCACGAATACCGGTACCTGCAGGAATTAAATGTCCAACAATAACATTTTCTTTCAATCCTAACATTTTATCTACTTTACCATTGATAGCAGCCTCATTCAATACTTTTGTTGTTTCCTGGAATGATGCAGCACTCATAAAGCTTTGTGTACCTAATGACGATTTAGTGATACCCATGATAACCTGAACTGCTGTTGCTGATTCAGCATCACGAACTTCAACTAAACGTAAATCTTTACGTTTTAATTGAGAGTTTTCATCACGTAATTTACGAACACTAATAATCTGACCTGCTTTATAGTTAGTAGAGTCACCAGGTTCGGTTACTACTTTCTTGTCATAAATCCAGTCATTAGTTTTCTTAAATTTAAATCTGTCAACTACTTCGCCTTCTAAGAATAATGTATCACCTGCATCAACTACTTCCAGTTTTTGCATCATTTGGCGTACAATAATTTCAATGTGTTTATCAGAAATTTTTACCCCTTGTAAACGGTATACCTCTTGAATACCATTTAAGATATAACGTTGTACAGCTAAAGGTCCTTCAATTCTTAAAATATCCTGAGGGCTTATTGAACCATCAGATAATTGAGAACCTGCTTTTACGAAATCATTTTCCTGAACTAAGATATGTTTAGACAATGGCACCATGTACTTACGGCTTTCACCGTCACGCGTAGTTACCATTATTTCTCTGTTACCACGTTTAATACCACCAAAGCTCACCACACCATCAATCTCCGTTACTACTGCAGGATTACTTGGATTACGTGCTTCAAACAACTCGGTAACACGAGGTAAACCTCCCGTGATATCGCGTGTTTTACTAGCTACACGAGGAATTTTCACTAAAATATCACCTGCATTAATTGTTTTCTTATCTTCAACAATAATGTGTGCACCCACAGGTAAATTGTACTCTTTTAAAGGATTTCCTTTTTTATCGGTTACAATAATTGAAGGCGTTTTGGTTTTATCTTTAGAGTCGATAATTACCTTTTCCTTGTGACCTGTTTGCTCATCACTTTCTTCTTTAAAGGTAATGTTTTCAATAATACTTTCGAATTGAAGTTTACCTGCAAACTCTGAAAGGATTACCGCATTGTATGGATCCCATGAACAGATAACCTCGCCTTTGTTTATTTTTTGTCCGTTTTTCACAAACAAATGTGCACCATAAGGAATGTTAACTGTAATGATTGGATTACGTGTTACTTCATCTAAAATCCTAATCTCACCCTGACGTCCTAATACAGTATCAACTTTACCCGTCTCCACTTCCATTTCAACGGTACGGATTTCTTCAAACTCTAATATACCGGCAAACTTAGCGTTCATCTGGCTTTCATTAGCAATGTTCGAAGCAGTACCACCCACGTGGAAAGTACGTAAAGTTAACTGTGTACCCGGCTCACCAATTGACTGAGCAGCAATTACACCTACAGAGTCACCTCTTTGAGCCATACGGCCTGTTGATAGATTTCTACCATAACATTTAGCACAGATACCTAATTGAGTTTCGCAAGTTAATGCTGAGCGTATCTCCACTATTTCAATTGGGCTTGCAGCTATTTTAGTAGCAATTTTTTCTACTATCTGCTCACCAGCACTTACGTATAATTCACCTGTTAACGGATCAAATACATCATGCAAACTGGTTCTGCCTAATATACGTTCGTATAAACTTTCAACTTCCTCTTCGTTATCTTTTAAAGCACTGATTGGAATACCACGTAAGGTACCACAATCTTCTTCGTTAATAACAATATCCTGAGCCACATCATGTAACCTACGTGTTAAGTAACCGGCATCCGCAGTTTTTAACGCTGTATCCGCCAAACCTTTACGCGCACCGTGGGTTGAAATAAAGTACTCAATAACTGATAAACCTTCTTTAAAATTAGAAAGAATCGGATTCTCAATAATCTCTCCAGTTCCACCACTTAAATTCTTTTGTGGTTTCGCCATCAATCCCCTCATACCACCTAACTGACGAATTTGCTCTTTAGAACCACGGGCTCCAGAATCCAACATCATATAGATAGGGTTAAATCCTTGGTTGTCGTTTTTCAACTGAGTTAATAATGTATCAGCTAAACGTGAGTTAATACGCGTCCAGATATCAATTACCTGATTATAACGTTCGTTATTGGTAATAAATCCTTGTTCGTAGTTACTCCATATTTCTTCTACTTCTGCTTGTGCCTGTTTTACGAATTTCTCTTTCTCATCAGGTATCATCACATAACTTAAGTTAAATGATAAACCACCTTTAAAAGCAAAGTGATATCCGATATCTTTAATATCATCTAAGAATTTAGCACACTTATCCATACCACACTCTGCAATAACAGAGCCGATGATATCTCTTAAGTTTTTCTTGGTTAATAATTCATTGATATAACCGTAATCAGCAGGAACTACCTGATTGAATAAAATTCTACCAACAGTAGTTTCAATCGTTTTCTTGCTTAAAACATCACCTTCTTTAACGGTAACACTACATTTAACAAAAGCATGTAAATCAACTTTACGCTCATTGTAAGCAATAATAGCTTCTTCAGGAGAGTAGAATCTTAAGCCTTCACCTTTAATAGGGTGCGACTCTGAATTTTTACGTCCTTTGGTGATATAATATAATCCCAACACCATGTCCTGAGAAGGTACAGCAATTGGAGCACCGTTAGCAGGATTTAAAATATTGTGAGGTGCAAGCATCAATAACTGAGCTTCCAAAATAGCAGCGTTACCTAGTGGCACGTGTACCGCCATTTGATCCCCGTCAAAATCCGCGTTAAAACCGGTACAAACCAATGGATGTAACTGGATAGCTTTTCCTTCGATTAATTTTGGTTGGAACGCTTGAATACCCAATCTATGTAGTGTAGGAGCACGGTTTAATAAAATAGGATGTCCTTTTAAAATATTCTCTAAAATATCCCAGATTACCGGTTCTTTTCTATCTACTAATTTCTTAGCTGATTTTACTGTTTTTACAATACCACGCTCTAATAATTTACGGATGATAAATGGTTTAAACAACTCAGCAGCCATGTTTTTAGGAATACCACATTCGTGCAATTTTAATTGAGGTCCAACCACAATTACCGAACGACCTGAGTAATCCACACGTTTACCTAATAAGTTTTGACGGAAACGACCTTGTTTACCTTTTAGCATATCACTTAAAGATTTTAAAGGACGGTTACCTTCTGTTTTAACAGCACTTACTCTTCTTGTATTATCAAATAATGAATCAACAGCCTCTTGTAACATACGTTTTTCGTTACGTAAAATTACTTCAGGTGCTTTTATTTCCATTAAGCGTTTCAAACGGTTGTTACGGATAATAACACGTCTGTATAAATCATTTAAATCAGAAGTGGCAAAACGGCCACCTTCCAATGGCACTAAAGGACGTAATTCCGGTGGAATAACCGGTAGTATTTTTACCACCATCCACTCAGGGCGGTTTTCACCGTTTTCTTGAGCAGAGCGGAATCCTTCAATAACTTTCAAGCGTTTCAAAGCCTCAGCTTTACGTTGTTGACTAGTTTCGTTACTAGCTTTATTACGTAATCCAAAACTCAATGAATCTAAATCAACTCTGCTTAATAAGAACCAAAGTGCATCACCACCCATTTTAGCGATGAATTTGTTTGGATCGTTATCATCTAAATATTGATTGTCTTTTGGTAACGAATCAAGAATATCTAAATACTCTTCTTCCGTTAACAAATCGTTCATCTGAACGCCATCGTTTGATTTAAGACCCGGTTGACAAACTACGTAACGCTCGTAATAAACAACCATGTCTAATTTTTTAGTAGGCATACCTAATACATAACCTATTTTATTAGGTAATGAACGGAAATACCAAATATGTGCAACAGGAACCACTAAGTTAATGTGTCCCATACGCTCACGTCTAACTTTCTTTTCAGTTACTTCCACACCACAACGGTCACAAACAATCCCTTTGTAACGGATACGTTTATATTTACCACAATGGCATTCGTAATCTTTTATTGGCCCGAAAATACGTTCACAAAACAAACCTCCCATTTCTGGTTTAAACGAGCGGTAGTTTATGGTTTCAGGCTTTGTTACTTCACCATGCGATCTTTGTAAAATTGATTCAGGCGAAGCCAAACCAATTCTGATTTTGGTGAAATTGCTTTTTAATTTTTGATCTTTTTTGAAAGACATATATTTTGTTTTATACGCGTTTATTTATTGAAAACTAGTTATTAAATATGGATTGGTTGTAAGAACTGAATCTTACAACCAATTTAATAACTTCTTATTCTAAGCTTACGTCTAAGCACAATCCTCTTAACTCATGCAATAATACATTGAACGATTCAGGAATGCCTGGTTGTGGTAAGTTATCACCTTTTACAATGGCTTCGTAAGCTTTTGCTCTACCAATAATATCATCCGATTTAATGGTTAGAATTTCTTGTAAGATGTTTGATGCACCATAAGCTTCTAATGCCCATACCTCCATCTCACCAAAACGCTGACCTCCGAACTGGGCTTTACCACCCAATGGTTGTTGCGTAATTAATGAATATGGACCAATAGAACGTGCGTGCATCTTATCATCAACCATGTGACCTAATTTAATCATATAAATTACACCCACTGTAGTTGGCTGATCGAAACGCTCACCTGTTAAACCATCGTATAAATATGTTTTACCCCAATCAGGAATACCTGCTTTACGGGTATATTCTAATACATCATCATCATTTGCTCCGTCAAAAATTGGTGTTGCAAATTTTAAACCTAATTCAATACCTGCCCATCCTAAAACAGTTTCGTAAATCTGTCCTAAGTTCATACGAGAAGGTACACCTAATGGATTTAAAACAATATCAACCGGTCTTCCATCTTCCTGGAATGGTAAATCCTCGTCACGAACAATACGTGCAACGATACCTTTGTTTCCATGGCGACCCGCCATTTTATCACCTACTTTTAATTTACGTTTTTGAGCAATGTAAACTTTAGCTAATTTTAAAATACCATTTGGTAATTCATCACCAACACTGATAGCATATTCTTTACGTCTATATTCAGCTAACTCCTGGTTTACTCTGTTTTTGTAGTTAGATAAAATTTGTTTGATTAAATCATTTTTATCTGAATCAGTACTCCAGTTATTTGCGTTTACATTGGTAAAATCAACTTCACCTAAGTTTTTCATAGTGAATTTAGTTCCTTTAGGAATTAACTCTTCACCATAAACATTCATTACGCCTTGGCTTGTTTTACCTGATAAAATGCTGAATAATTTTTCAACCAATACCGACTTAATAGCTGCAGCATTTTTTTCATGCTCTTCAGTTAATTTAGCAATTTTGGTTTTATCGTCAGCTTTATTGTTTTTATCTTTTTTAGCACGTGCAAATAATTTTTTCTCAATTACCACACCTGCAGTTGAAGGAGATGCTTTTAATGATGCATCTTTTACGTCACCGGCTTTATCTCCAAAAATAGCACGTAATAATTTTTCTTCAGGTGAAGGTTCAGTTTCTCCTTTAGGAGTAATTTTACCAATTAAAATATCACCGTCAAATACTTCACATCCTACCCTTATTAAACCATTCTCATCCAAATTACGTGTAGCATCTTCGCTTACGTTTGGAATATCGTTGGTTAACTCTTCTTCACCACGTTTAGTATCACGAACTTCTAATTCATATTCAGTAACATGGATTGAAGTAAAAATATCTTCTTTTACAACTCTTTCGCTGATTACAATCGCATCCTCAAAGTTATTTCCCTGCCAAGGCATGAAAGCAACTTTTAAGTTCCTGCCAATTGCAAGCTCGCCACCTTGAGTAGCATAACCCTCGCACAATACAGTACCTTTGGTAACTTTTTGGCCTTTTTTAACAATAGGTTTTAAGTTGATACAAGTATTTTGATTGGTACGTAAGAATTTAGTTAGTTTATACGTTTTAGTATCTGTTCCGAAGCTAACTAATTTATCAGTTTCAGTTTGCTCGTAACGAATACGTACTTCGTTACCGTCAACATACTCTACTACACCATTACCTTCAGCTACTATTAAATTACGGCTGTCACGTGCAATTTTTCCTTCTAACCCGGTTCCCACAACAGGAGCTTCCGGACGTAATAAAGGAACTGCCTGACGTTGCATGTTCGATCCCATCAACGCACGATTCGCATCATTATGCTCCAAAAATGGAATCATACTGGCTGCAATCGATACAATTTGATTAGGAGCAATATCCATAAATTGCAGTTTCTCTGGCTCCACCATTGGGAAATCACCTTCGTAACGTGCTTTTACTTTTAAATCCTGAAACTCGCCCGTTGCCTCATTGTATTTGGCATCAGACTGAGCAATAACCATTCCTTCTTCATCTTCAGCACTTAAGTAAGTTACCGGTTGACCAACCGATACTTTACCATTTTCAACTTTTAAATAAGGAGTTTCAATAAAGCCCATGCTGTTAATTTTAGCATGAACACATAGAGATGAAATCAATCCGATGTTTGGTCCCTCCGGAGTTTCAATAGTACACAAACGACCATAGTGGGTATAATGTACGTCACGAACCTCGAAACCGGCTCTTTCACGAGAAAGACCACCTGGCCCTAGGGCAGACATTCTTCTTTTGTGTGTAATCTCAGCCAATGGATTGGTTTGATCCATAAATTGAGATAACTGGTTGGTTCCAAAAAATGAATTAATTACTGATGATAATGTTTTTGCATTAATCAAATCTTGCGGAGTAAAAACCTCGTTATCGCGAATATTCATACGCTCACGGATAGTTCTGCTCATACGAGCCAAACCAACGCCAAACTGAGAGTATAATTGCTCACCTACTGTTCTTACACGTCTGTTACTTAAATGGTCAATATCATCCACATCTGCACGTGAATTCGATAACTCAATTAAGTATTTTATGATAGAAACGATATCATCTTTTGATAACACACGATTATCTAATGATTCGTTTTTGTTTAATTTACGATTGATACGGTAACGACCTACTTCACCTAAATCATAACGTTTATCAGAGAAGAATAATTTTTCAATTACCCCACGTGCTGTTTCTTCATCAGGTGGATCTGCGTTACGTAACTGGCGGTAGATATGCTCATGAGCTTCTTTAGCACTATTTGAAGTATCTTTTTGTAAAGTATTTAAAATAGTAGCAAACTCATTGTGGTTTGATTCATTTTTGTGAAGAATAATGGTTTTAACATCCGCTTCTAAAATCAAATCAACATGGCTGTCTTCAATAGTAGTATCACGTTCAATGATTACCTCATTACGTTCAATTGAAACAACCTCACCGGTATCTTCATCCACAAAATCTTCTACCCATGTTCTTAAAACACGCGCAGCTAATTTGCGGCCCAATACTTTTTTCAAACCTGCTTTGCTTACTTTAATCTCTTCAGCCAAGTCAAACAGGTTTAATATATCTTTATCAGATTCGAATCCGATAGCACGTAACAACGTAGTTACCGGAAACTTCTTCTTTCTGTCAATGTAAGCATACATTACGTTGTTTACATCCGTTGCAAATTCAATCCAGCTTCCTTTAAAAGGAATTACCCTTGCCGAGTAAAGTTTTGTTCCATTGGTGTGGTACGATTGACCAAAAAACACACCTGGCGAACGGTGTAACTGAGAAACAATTACGCGCTCTGCTCCATTGATACAGAAAGTACCGCTTGGAGTCATATATGGAATTGTTCCTAAGTAAACATCTTGAACAATGGTTTGGAAATCCTCATGTTCAGGATCGTTACAGCTTAGTTTTAATTTAGCCTTTAAAGGAACACTATAAGTTAAGCCACGCTCAATACACTCTTCAATTGAGTAACGAGGGGGATCAACAAAATAATCTAAAAATTCTAACGTAAATATGTTTCTGGTATCGCTAATAGGAAAATTTTCCTGAAACACTTTGAAAAGCCCTTCGTTAGCTCTACTCTCAGAAGTAGTATCTAACTGAAAAAACTCTCTAAAAGATTCTAATTGAACATCCAAAAAATCTGGATAATCAATGACTGGTTTTACCGATGCGAAGGAGATTCTTCCCTCTGGTGTTATAGTTCTGTTAGTCAATGTAATAATTTTTTTTAAATTGAAAATACCTCAATTTACTATAATTCATTTTGTACAACTGGTTGAATAAAACCAAAAAACTCATAAACAATTATTTACTGCTAAATATCCGTTTAAAAGAAAAACATTTTTAGTGCTTTTTTTAAATGCAGAATTGACCCGCGGCAAATTGCCGGGGTCAAGCCTGCTTATTTTGCTAAAAGCAATTATTTTACTTCAACTTCAGCACCAGCTTCTTCAAGCTTAGCTTTCAAGCTTTCTGCTTCTGTTTTATCAACACCTTCTTTGATAGGTTTTGGAGCACCATCAACTAATTCTTTAGCTTCTTTCAAACCTAAACCTGTTAAGTCTTTTACAACTTTAACAACGTTTAATTTTGCTGCACCAGCACTTTTCAATATTACTGTGAAAGATGTTTGTTCAGCAGCAGCTTCACCAGCTGCAGCAGGAGCAGCAGCAACAGCAACAGCTGCAGCAGCAGGCTCAATGCCGTACTCATCTTTTAAAATTTTTGCTAATTCGTTAACGTCTTTTACTGAAAGGTTAACTAATTGTTCTGCGAACGCTTTTAAATCTGCCATGATTGTATTGTTTTTTTTGTTTTTTTAATTAATAAATTTGATTTTATCTGAATTATTCAGGACGCTCAGATAACGTTTTAACTAAGCCTGCAATTTTACCTCCACCTGAAGCTTGTAATGCACTAATAACATTTTTAGCTGGGCTTTGTAATAAACCGATAATTTCACCGATAAGTTCATTTTTCGTTTTAAGAGCCATTAATGCATCTAATTGATCATCTCCGATAAAGATATCAGAATCAATACATGCACCTTTTAAGCGAGGTATTTGTGTTTTTTTACGAAATGCTTTGATAACCTTAGCAGGCTCTTTGATTTCGTGGCTAAACATAAGCGCGGTATTTCCTACTAATGTTTCCGATAGTTGACCAAAATCTCTACCACTACGTTCCATTGCTTTTTCAACCAAAGTATTTTTAGCCATTTGCATGGTAATACCTGCTTTGAATAACTCTCTACGTAATTGGCTAGTTTGCTGAGCATTTAAACTGGCCACATCAGTTACATAAATATTCTTGTACTCGTTTAATAAACCAGCCAAGCTATCTATCACTTCGTTTTTTTCGTGTTTTGTCATAACTGTTGCTTAAAATTATTAAATGCCCGGAACCGATTTTGTATCTACAGAAATGCCCGGACTCATTGTACTACTTAAGCTAATGCCTTTAAGGTAAGTTCCTTTAGCAGCAGAAGGTTTAAGTTTATTTATTGTTTGGATAAGCTCCACTGCGTTTTCAAATAATTTTTGAGGCTCCATAGAAACTTTTCCGATTGATGTATGGATTGCTCCTTCTTTATCAACTTTAAAGTCAATTTTACCTGCTTTTACTTCTTTTACAGTTTTACCAATTTCCATTGTAACGGTTCCCGATTTAGGATTTGGCATTAAGTTACGAGGGCCTAATATTTTACCCAATTTACCTAATTTCGCCATTACCGCAGGCATTGTTACAATGATATCAATGTCAACCCATCCTTGCTCAATCTTTTGGATAAATTCATCCAAACCTACGTGGTCAGCACCTGCTTCACGAGCTTCAGCTTCCTTATCAGGAGTAACTAAAGCTAAAACGCGAACGTCTTTGCCAGTACCGTGTGGTAAACTAACCACACCACGAACCATTTGATTGGCTTTTTTAGGGTCAACTCCCAATCGTACATCAATATCTACCGATGAATCAAACTTAGTAAAAGAAATTTCTTTCACTAATTTAGATGCGTCAGACAAAGTGTAGTTTTTGCTTGCCTCAATTTTCTTGAGTACTTCTTTTCTTTTTTTGCTGATCCTTGCCATTGTTTTACAATCTAAAAATTAATTTTGAAATGGACTATCACCCGTAACAGTAATACCCATAGAGCGAGCTGAACCTGCTACCATTTTCATGGCTGATTCTACTTTAAAGCAGTTCATATCTTGCATTTTATCAGCCGCAATTGCTCTAACCTGATCCCAAGTTACTGATCCAACTTTTTTACGGTTAGATTCAGCAGAACCAGCTTTTACTTTTGCAGCTTCCAGCAGTTGAGAGGCTACTGGTGGTGTTTTAATAATAAAGTCGAAAGACTTATCACTGTATACCGAAATTACCACCGGTAAAATTTTACCAGCTTTATCCTGAGTTCTAGCATTGAATTGCTTACAAAACTCCATGATATTTATACCTTTCGAACCTAAAGCAGGTCCAATTGGTGGTGCAGGGTTAGCGGCTCCGCCTTTTACCTGCAATTTTACAAATCCTGTTAATTCTTTTGCCATTTTATTTATTTATTAATAGCCTTTTGTTGGCCTTTTATATTTAATCAGTGGAAAGCAGCATTAAATATAAATAACCAATTGTTGGCTTTCAATTCTATTTTTCTTTTTCTACCTGAACAAAGTTTAACTCTAAAGGAGTTCTTCTGCCAAATATTTTTACCATTACTTTTAGCTTTTTCTTCTCTTCACTTACCTCTTCTATCAAGCCATCAAATCCACTAAATGGACCATCTATTACTTTTACTGTTTCACCAACAATAAAAGGTTCTGACATCACCTCTCCCTGTTCACCAATAGCATCAACGTTGCCTAAAATACGGGCAACTTCTGATTGACGCAAAGGAACCGGAGTCGATTTGCCACCTAAAAAACCAACTACTCCATTTACAGAATTGATAATGTGGCCAACTTCGCCTACTATTTCAGCCTGTATTAAAATATAACCTGGTAAATACGCTTTTTCTTTAGCTATTTTTTTACCATTTTTAACGGTATATACTTTTTCCGTAGGAATTAAAATTTGGGGTACAAAAGCGCTTAAGCCAGCTCTTTCAAGCTCAACTTCAATTTGTGCCTTTACCTTTTTTTCTTGTCCGGTAATTGCTCTGGCTACATACCACTTAAATTGTTGTTCCTGTGTCATTATAATACTCAAATTTTTTACTTAAATATTTGGTAAAAAAATCCTAATCCGCCATTGCTTATTAAATCCATTATAAAAATAACGAAGGCAATTAATAAGGTAGCTATCATAACTATGATAGTGCTTTCCTGTAATTCACCCCAAGTAGGCCAAGTTACTTTGTTTAGCAATTCATCGTATGATAATTTAACGTACTCTTTAATTTTATTCATATCAACTTTGAGATATAAGCTTAATTGCTTTTTACTCTTATATTTTAGCAGGAGTGGAGAGATTCGAACTCCCATCAACGGTTTTGGAGACCGCTATTCTACCCTTGAACTACACTCCTAAATTAGACACTAAATGTTGGCTAAGCAAGCTTAACCAACATTCGGTATCTAATGGTATTTATTTAAATTATTTTAAAATTTCAGTTACCTGACCAGCACCTACTGTACGACCACCTTCACGAATAGCGAAACGTAAATTTTTCTCCATTGCGATTGGGTTGATTAATTTTACAGTAATAGTTACGTTATCACCAGGCATAACCATTTCCATTCCTTCAGGTAATACTACTTCACCTGTAACGTCAGTTGTACGGAAGTAGAATTGAGGACGGTATTTGTTAAAGAATGGAGTGTGACGTCCACCTTCGTCTTTTGATAAAACGTAGATTTCAGCTTTGAATTCAACGTGAGGAGTTACTGAACCTGGTTTGCAAATAACCATACCTCTACGGATTGATTCTTTGTCAACACCACGTAATAATAAACCTACATTATCACCCGCTTCACCTCTGTCTAATATTTTACGGAACATCTCAACACCAGTAACTGTAGAAGTCAATTTCTCAGCACCTAAACCGATAATTTCTACCGGATCATTTGAGTTGATAACACCACGCTCGATACGACCTGTAGCAACTGTACCACGACCTGTAATTGAGAATACGTCTTCAACCGGCATTAAGAAAGGTAATTCAGTTAAACGTGGAGGAACTGGGATATATGAATCTACTGCATCCATTAATTCCATGATTTTAGCAACCCATTTAGGATCACCATTTAATCCACCTAAAGCAGAGCCTTGGATAACTGGAATTTCATCACCAGGGAATTCATATTTATTTAATAACTCACGGATTTCCATTTCAACGATCTCTAATAATTCTTGATCGTCAACCATGTCAACTTTGTTCATGAATACAACAATACGAGGTACACCTACCTGACGAGCTAAAAGGATATGCTCGCGAGTTTGAGGCATAGGACCATCTGTAGATGCAACCACAAGGATAGCACCATCCATTTGAGCAGCACCCGTAACCATGTTTTTAACATAATCCGCGTGACCTGGACAATCTACGTGAGCGTAGTGACGGTTAGCTGTAGCATACTCAACGTGTGCTGTGTTAATTGTAATACCTCTTTCTTTTTCTTCTGGAGCTGAGTCGATAGAGTCAAAAGAACGAGCTTCTGATAAACCTGCATCCGATAATACTTTAGTAATCGCTGCAGTTAAAGTTGTTTTACCGTGATCTACGTGACCAATTGTACCAATGTTAACATGTGGTTTACTGCGGTCAAATTTTTCTTTAGCCATGATGTTTTATTTTTTTTATTTTATTGTTTTTTAAATGCACCAAAAGCCCCCTAGGGAGCTATTATTTTTTTGAGCTGTTGAAGAGAATTGAACTCTCGACCTCTTCCTTACCAAGGAAGTGCTCTACCCCTGAGCTACAACAGCTTGTTTTTTTATATTATGTTGTAGTTCTTTTTAAATTTAACACTTCGTTAAATTGAACTTCTAAACGTTTCTCTAAAAACTAAACAAACATTTACAAAATACTTGCTTAATTCAAAACTGTTTTATTTTTCGATATCACTCAATAAAACAATTTTACTAGAGCGAGAGACGAGGCTCGAACCCGCGACCTACAGCTTGGAAGGCTGTCGCTCTACCAACTGAGCTACTCTCGCTTATTATTTTTTGTGGGGAGAGAAGGATTCGAACCTTCGTAGATTTCTCAACGGATTTACAGTCCGTCCCATTTGGCCACTCTGGTATCTCCCCTATTATTGCTTGCGCAATAAATGAGCCACTTGCCGGAATCGAACCAGCGACCTACTGATTACAAATCAGTTGCTCTACCAGCTGAGCTAAAGTGGCTTTTACTTGTGTTTGGCTTATTAATTAAGAGCAGGCAGTTAATAATTAACTTGATTTTGTATTATTTCTCTGAAATAACACAAACCAATGGATGGTAAAATATAAGTGGTAATTATATTTTTCGTGATTTAACACTAGTTTACTAATAAAAGAACTGCCCTTTCTTTGATTTTGGGACTGCAAATGTAGGAGTTTAAAGCAATTTTCAAATACCTTTTCAAAAAAAAATTAAACTTTTTTCATAATTATGGTGCTCATGAGCTATTCTCCATTTATAAAAATAAAAAAGCCAGCCACTTATGTGGCTGACTTTTTCTGAATTTATTTTTCTATTTTTTTAAATTTTTGCCTGAAGCTTTTCTTTATACTTCTTCACCTGGGCATTTACTTTGTCTAACACTAAATCGGTAGCCGCTTCAAATGTGCTGCTGTGTTCTTTTGCAAAAACTTCGTAGCCACCTGCATTTAATTTTACTTCGACCGTTTTATTTTCTCCCTGGGCGTCTTTTTCAAGCCTTAAATATACCATTGCTTTATCTATGCCTTCATAAAATGTTTGTGTTTTCTCTACTTTCTTGGTAATAAAATCAAGCAGTTTCTTATCTGCGTCAAAATGAATAGATTGAATGTCGACTTTCATACTTTTAAATTTATTTTTTAGGTTGAATAATTTAATTAACTAATTTCTGGGATGTTTTTTATATACTTCTTTTAGTCTTTCTATACTATTATGGGTATAAACTTGCGTAGCCGCTAAACTGGCGTGGCCTAAAAGCTCTTTTATGGCGTTTAAATCGGCTCCGGTATTGAGCAAATGTGTTGCATAAGTATGCCTTAATACGTGAGGGCTCCTTTTGGTAATAGAAGTTACCTTACTTAAATACGTTTTCACCGTATTATAAATAAATTTTGGATACAATTTTTCACCTGTATTGGTTACCAATAAATAATCATTTTGAGTAAAGCCTTCCGCGGCTTTAGCATTGTTATATGATGTTAACTGGGCAATTAAATCATTGGTAATAGGAATAATCCGTTCCTTATTGCGTTTACCCAAAACTTTTATCTGGCGTTTATACTGATCTATATTGCTATTTACAAGATTTTGCAACTCTGATAACCTGATGCCTGTTGTATAAAACAAATTCATCATTAGTTTATCTCTTTGCCCTTTAAAATCATTAGTAAACATCTGTTCGAATTCATGGGTTAATGGATTTTTTTCATTCAATAAATTATCCATTCCATGCTGTTCAACAAACTCCGGTAATCTTTTTTCTATTCTAGGTGCCTGCACCTTACTAACCGAGTTATAATTTATGATTTGGTCTTTCTGTAAAAATTTATAAAATGACTTCAGTGTAGATAGCTTTCGGGCAACGGACTTGTTTTTTATTCCTTCATTCATCATGTGCACCAACCAACTTCTTATATGCTGGTGTGTGATAATTTCAACACTATTTATCTGATATGTAATTTGAAGAAATGTTTCGAATTGCAATAAGTCAGTTTGGTAACTTGTGAAGGTGTGGATTGATTGCTTTTTCTCAAACTCAACATACTGTAAAAACTGCTGTATGGCTGCCCCCAAAATCATAATAACGAAAGTAGCATAATAGATATGAATATCAAACAAATTATGTTATTTATTTTTGACGGTAATTTATGGTTTTAAAACAAAAGAGCCCCGTGTTTAACCGCGGAGCTCTTTATCTATTTAAATATCAGTTAATGCTACTTGAGTTGTTTTAAAACTTCAATTGCATTTTTATTATTCGGGTCGTACTCTAAAGCTTTTCTATACATCGCTTTACACTCGTTTTTCATATCTTTTTGCAAGAAATAAAAACCTAAATAATCATAAGCGGAAGCAATGCTTTTAGATAACGCAGCCTTTTGTTTGTTAAAGTTGGCTGTATCAGCCAATGTTAGTTCTATATACTTTTCATATAGTGTTTTAGCTGTAGTTGTTTTTAAAAGTGTATCCATAGCAGCATTTGCATTGGCTCTTTGTAAATAAGCATCCGCATAATCAGGTTTTACTTCGTTTACTTTTGCAAAAGCAGAATCGGCTTTCACATACAATTTAGCATTATAATAGTATTTACCAATTGTATAATTATCTAACAATGTAACTTTTTTAGCCTGGCTTGTATATGCTTCATAAGCTGTTACTGCTTCGGTATATTTACGTTGTTTAAAATAAATTTTAGCTAACTCCTGGTATAATTCTATTTTGTTAGGATCCATACTCAGTGCTTTATTTATATTTGCTATTCCTATACTATCTTTTCCAAGTATTTTTGATTGTAGTTTACCTAAGTATTCATAATCCGTTGCGCTTACTTTTTCAGGTGCAATTTTAGATATCAAGGTTTCTAAGGCTGTTAAGCCTTTTTTAAATGTTTCCTGATCATTCTTTAAATTCCCTGCTTCATAACTTGAGTAAGCTAATAACCTGTTTAGATAAATATTATTTGACTTATCGCTTTTTATTGCTTCCTGCACATAAATTAATGCTTCTGCATATTCTTTTGATTTATATAAAATTTGTGCGTAACGTAATTGGTTGGCTGAACTTACTTCTGAGTTTAATAAATAGTTTTTATATGACTCTTTTGCTTTATCAAATTTACGTAACAATGAATAATACTCTGCCTGGTTTTTAAATGCAGTAGCATAGTTAGGGTCTTTGGCAAAAGCAGTATCTAAAGCTTCTTTGGCTACTGCTAAATTTCTTACCCTTATCCATATCAAAGCAATTTTTGCAAATGCTTTTGGGTTATTTGGATTTAAAACAGTAGCCCTGTTATAAAAGGTGGCTGCTTTACTTCCATCCTGCATTTCTAAAAACACATCACCTGCAGTGGTTAATACATCGTAATCTGTTTTGGTTACTTTATAAGCTTCTTCCATTAATGCTGAAGCTTGTGCCAACATTTTGTTTTCACCTGTTATCATAGCACTTGCTACGGCTATCATTCCTTTTGCATTTACATAATCGCCTTGTTTGTTTTTACAAAGGGCTAATGCTTTATCGAATTGAGCCTGCGCTTCCATTACTTTATTATCTTCTAATAATAATTCGCCAACACCAGCATATAAACTTGGATAGTTTGGTGCATTTTTCAACCCT
>CAYTWI010000026.1:0-36518 GCA_964442045.1 uncultured Bifidobacterium sp. | reverse complement strand
TGTAAGCTGAGGAGAAAGGGGAATTTATTGCTGGTAAAAATGATATTGCCTTTTTGGTCGTGGGCAACTGCTTTTTTTATGGTTGCATTTTGTAAACCTAAGGTAAGGAGTGAAAATATTTCTTTACACCATAAATTACTGCCAATGCATACAATGGTTCCATTCATAAATACTATATATTTATTTTGGTTGTAGGCTATTATTTTTATTACTTCGGAAGGGGAGGTTTGGTATATATTTTTTTCTAATAAACCGGTACTTATATTGTAATAATGTAGCCCTTTATTGGTGCCTACCCAAATGGCATTTTTACCGGAATCGTAGTATATGGTGTTTATCTTGTATGCTTTTAGTTCGTTTATTTCGGTAAAGGTATACCCATCGTACTTATTAAGGCCGCTTTCGGTGGCTATCCACATGATGCCTGTTTTATCTTTTATTACTTCGGTTATCTGGTTGTTTGATAAACCTTTCCCATCATCGTATAGAACTGGGTTTGCCTGTAGTGAGAGGCAGGTGATGGTTAAAGTAAAAAGGATGAAAAATGAAAAGCGCATATTGTATTGTCTGGCTATCAAAAGTAATTATTCGGCCTAAAAAACAATGCTATTGTTAAGTGCCTCTTATAAAAACTGTGATTGTTATGTTGTTACACTAACTTATATGGGGTTGGGATTTCCGTGGGTTTTACCCACGGTTATTGATATTATACCCACTTCGGGGTATTGTGGGTGTGGGGTTGTTACCGATATATGACCCCGATGGGGTCTGGGGATGTTGCGTTATAATTGGAGGTGATTGACATGTTATTGTGGGGTGACAACGGCCATGCTTCTGCCCGCAGGCCGGATGTATGGCGTACGTTTGCTTCCTTTTTTTACCGTAGGTTTCACCTACGGTTATTGGTATATATACCCCTGCAGGGTATTGTGAGTGTGGGGTTGTTACCGATATATGACCCCGATGGGGTCTGGAGGTGTTGCGCTATAGTTGGGGTGACTTGAAAGAAAGTTGGCGAGTATTGAAACTTAGTTGGGGACTCTTGAAAGATAGTTTTGGAGTGTTGAGAGATGGTTAGCGACTCTTGAATTGTTGTTGACTGGTGTTGGAACTCAGTTGGGGAGTGTTGCAATGTTGTTGGGGGGACTTGAAAAATAGTTTTGGAGTATTGAAAGATGGTTGGCGACTCTTGAATTGTAGTTGGCGGGTGTTATGATGTCGCTGTGGGGTGTTGGAATGTTGTTGGGGGCAATTGAAGTAAGGTTGGGGGGACTTGAAACGGGGAATTGTTTTGATGGGCTATTAAAATATTGTATGGTGGTGGTTATACTAAACTGTTGGTTGTTGTCGTTGGTATAATGGTTTTAATTGGGGTGTTATGTCGAAATACTTTAATGAGAAAATAAGTACTTATAACCGGATTGAGGCGGTACTTGCTGAATATGAAGGGGTGTTCAGCTCTTTTGTTCCTTTGGCTGATTTGGTTACTGAATTTGGGGATTTGCTGGTATTGATGCGGGGACATATGCAGGTGTGTTTGGCTGCTAAGGGCAAGCTTTGCGGGCGTAAGGAGGAAAAGTTTGATTTGATGGCTAAGCTGTGTGTACGACAAGCGCGTAAGGCTTTGGTATGGGCTAAAAAAACGGGGGTGCCGGATGCTGTTTTGGTGTATGATGTGGTGGTGAGTGATTTTAAGTCATCGGGGGTGAACTCGCTGAGTGTGGCGGGTAATGTGCTGGACAGGTTGCGTATTGATTTGGCTTTTTTGCAGGATTACAGGATTTTGGAGGCTGATGTGGATGCTTTGGAGGCTGCGATTGGTGAGGCGCAGGCTTTTATTAGTGAGCCTGCTACTAAACGTAAGCGGGGGGCTGAGGCTAAGCGGTGTATAGGTGATTTGATAAGGAAAACGGATGGTTTGCTGGGGGATATGGAGGATTTGATAGTGGCGGACTTTGAGGAAACGGATATTTTGTTTGTGCGTTTGTTTTTGGGTGCAAGGCGGATTACTGACCTTGGTAGCAGGAAGACGAAGGTGTTGGTGCATGTAACGGATGGGGATGATAAACCTATTGGGGATGCTTGTGCGGAGTTATTGGAGGTGGCGGGTGTGGAGCATTTTAGTGACGGGGATGGTGACCTGACTATATTGGGTATTAAAAGGGGTAATTATACTTTGGTGGTTGGTAAGGGGGCACTGAGGGCGCGTATGAGGTTTGGTATTATGACGGGGGAGCAGTTGCGGTTGAAGGTGGTTTTGGTGGATAGTGGTTAGGGTTTGTGCCGTGGGCAAAGCCCACGGTTACCGATATATGACCCCGATGGGGTCTGGGATTGGGGGCATTAATTGGATTTCCGTGGGTGTTGCCCATGGCCTATTGATATTATACCCCTTCGGGGTAGTATGGGTGTAGTGTCATTGTTTCTAATGTTACCGACATATGACCCTGATGGGGTTTGGGCTTGGGGGGATTAATTGGATTTCCATGGGTGTTACCCACGGCTATTGATATTATACCCCCTTCGGGGTAGTGTGGGTGTAGTGTCATTGTTTCTAATGTTACCGACATATGACCCCGATGGGGTTTGGGGGTGATTGTTTGAAAGGTGGGGAGCTTATACTATGGTGTTATTTAGGGCTGGGTAATTTATGTATTGGTGATTACCAGAACCTTTGAATTTGGAACTTACTTTCTGCTTGTTTAATTTTTTATAAAAAGTTGGATTAATATGGTTACCTTTGGAGACCTTTAATTTTTTTCTCAGCTAAATCTTCTTATAAAAGCCTAAGCCCTGCAAAAACATTTTTGGGCACTCACAATTAACAATACATAATGGCTAAATCACAAGAAACATTCAGTAAAAAGGAAAAAGAAAAATTAAAAATTAAGAAGAGGAAAGAAAAAGAGGAGAAGAGGGAAGAACGTAAAGCTAATGCGGTAAAAGGCCAGAGCCTTGAAGATATGTTGGCTTATGTTGACGAAAATGGTAATATTACCAGTACTCCTCCTGACCCTAAAAAGAGACGTGTAGTAAACGCTGAGGATATGCTTATTGGTGTGGCTAAACAAGCTGCTCCTGAACCTCAGGAATTAATTCGTAATGGAACGGTTACTTTTTACAATGACTCAAAAGGGTATGGTTTTATTAAGGATGAAAAATCGCAAGAAAGTATTTTTGTTCATGCGCATGCTTTAAGCACTCCTATTAAAGAGGGTGATAAGGTAAGTTTTGAAATTGAAATTACTCATAAGGGCCCTAATGCCAAAGATGTTAAACCTAAGGTTTAATTTATTATACTAAAAAAGCTGCCTTCTTTAAAAGAGGCAGCTTTTTTTATGTGTTCTTATTATTTATTTAAAGGGGTTAAACAAAGAGGCCTTCCTGCTCTTTGTCTTTTTGCTCTATATCCTGCTCCATTTTGCGTTTGATTAAAAACTGTAAAGCGGGACCTGCCATAATAGAGGTAACCACGGCCATGATAACAATGGCCACGAATAGTTTTTCGCTTATTAAACCTGCCTGCAGGGCTAATAATGCCAGGATTATTTCCATGGCGCCACGGGCATTCATACCAAAACCTACGGCTAAACTTTCTTTTTTGCTTAAACCTCCCCAAAGGGCGCCTAAACCTGCTCCGAGTAGCTTACAAACAATGGCTAATACTAATACTACGGCTGTTACCTGTAAATCGAAATTGGCAAAGAAATCGACTTTAAAGCCTATGGCTACAAAAAATAAGGGGGCAAATATATTGGTTACAAACTGGTTGACTATTTCGCGGGTTTTTTCGGTTAGATGCACGCTATCGCCAAAGGCTATACCTACTATGAATGCACCAAAAATGGCGTGTATGCCTATATACTCGGTAAAGGCTGCACCTAAAAAGGCCATTCCTAATGATATGCTTAGGAAACCTCCGGGCCAGCTAAAGTTTTTTTGTGCCCAGGGCAATGATTTATTGATAACTATGCGCCCTACGGTAAGCATAGCTACGGCATAGGCTATTGTTAAACCTAATGTATAAATAAATCCGTGGCCTACAGCGTTTGTTTTAAGCATACCTAAAATAACGGAGAATAGTAACCACCCTATTATATCATCGAACATGGCGGCTGCTATTATTATCATTCCTACTTTGGTGCGGAACAAACCTAAATCCATTAGGGTACGGGCTATAACGGGTAATGCGGAAACGGCCATAGCTGTTCCTACAAATAAGCTGAATATGGTTAACTGATGGCTGGTATTAATGGCCTCGCCAAATAAATGGTGGTAGTTAAAGGCTACTGCAAAACCTAAACCTAATGGAATTACCAAACCGAGTAGGCTTGTTTTTAAAGCTGTTTTGCCTTGCTGGCGTATAATGGATAAGTCGACTTCCATACCGGCTACAAACAATAACATGATTACGGATATGGATGTGATACCACTAAAGGCTATGGTTGAGTTACTCTGCTTTTCTAATACGAAGCTGCTAACTTCGGGAAAGTATTTACCTAATAAGGTAGGGCCTAAACAAATACCGGCTACTAACTCGCCAACTACCAAGGGCATTTTAAATTTCCTGAAAAATTCACCTACGAGCCTTGCCACAATAAGCAGTATGCCTAAGCTTAAAATTAAACTTATTGTTTCGTGGTGATTTAATGCTTTCATTGAGCTTTGATAATTTTTTGCTGGTTATGAGAATTTGGTGTTGGTATATGGTTAGTCTTCTTTTACGTTAACCAATAATAAATTGCATGGTAAATCGGCCAGGGCGAATTCTATATCGTTTGGAAAAACTCTGTCGATTAAATTGAGTTTTCTGTCGGGAGAGTTTAATATGAGTAAATCGGCCTGGTGCTCGCGTGCATATTTTGATATAACGTAACCGGGTTTGCCTTCTATACGTTCGGTGTTTATTTTTATGTTACCGCAATCGTTGCAACTTAATATGTAATCCAGCTTTTGGTCTTCTTCTTTTATAAGAAGTTCTTTATGCTGTGCGGTTTCGTTTTCTTTAAACTCATCGCTTCTTATTAATGCTGCTTTTGTTAAATCGGTTTCTTGTATAATATCGACTGTTTGTGCATTGTAGGCTTTTGCATATTCGAAGGCAACGGCTATGGTGTTTTTGGTTTTAACGTGATCGGCTCCTTCTACTACTATGTGTTTTATATTGGCGGGGTCTTCGCTTGGTTCGGTAAGCATAAGCATGCTGCATTTTACTCTGCGGCTTAGTTTGCGTGCTACACTTCCCATAAAATACTTAATGAGGTTTTCTTTTTCTAAAGCGCCTGCTACTAATAAATCTATGGCCTGTTCATCGCATGTGGCTAAAATGGTATCAACGGTATCGCCATCTTTCCAAATTATTTGGTAATTGGCTGGGTCTATTTTTTTGTTATTAATTAACTCCGACAAATATTTTTCCTGCTCGGCTGTTTGTTTGCCTATGTGTATAAAAACCAAATGGGCATTGAATACTTTTTGCAAGCGGGCTGCTTCGGCTACTATGGCTTCGATACGGGGGGAAAATGCTATGGCTATTCCAATTTTATTAAATACGCTTTCTGTTTTCTCTGCACTCATCTTTTTATAGAAATTTTATTTACAATGTTAATGATACTTTATTACTTAAATATTAAAATTAATAACTGTTTATATTGGTTTGTGTTTGCCCTGGGTTTATTTTATTGGTTGCTTAGCAACCAAACTAAACTTGCTATGGCTGCGGCTCCTAAATGTAACTCTCGTTCGTTCACGTGTTCAAATATATCGTTTTCGGTATGGTGGTAATCGAAATAGCGTTGGGAATCGGGTACAAAGCCAATGAGTGCTTTGCAGTTGTTTTTAAGGGGTCCTATATCGGCACCGCCTCCGCCTAAATCTATTTTATCCCATCCATACTCCCGAAACAAGTTGGCTTTGGCACTGATGCTTGCATATATGGTGGAATCGCTAATGCCGAAACCACGGGGCACGAATCCGCCTGCATCGGTTTCGATAGCGGCATAGTGGTTTTCTTTATTTTGGGCAGCTAACTCAGCATATTTTACGCCTCCACGTAAGCCGTTTTCTTCGTTCATGAATAAAACCGCTCTGATAGTTCTTTGTGTTTTTATGTGTAATGTTTTGAATAAACGGAGTACTTCTATGCTTTGTACGCAACCTGCTCCATCATCGTGTGCGCCTTCGCCTACATCCCAACTATCTAAATGGCCGCCTACTAAAATAATTTCATTGGCTTTGGTGGTGCCGTTTATTTGACCAATTACGTTGTAGCTTAAAACGCTATCGATGATATTGGCGCAATTGAGGTTAAAGTAAAACCGGGTTTGTTTGCTGTTTTTAATGGCTGCACTTAACCTATCGGCATCGTTGCTGCTGATGGCGCAAGCGGGTATTTTGGGAAAGGAATCGTTGTAATGCATGGCGCCTGTATGTGCAAAGTTATCGTGCGCTAATGTCATACTGCGTACTACTACGCCAATGGCACCTAACTTAGCTGCTTCGGAAGCTCCTCGGCCACGTTGATTTACGGCTCCGCCATAAGCAGCACCGGTGCTAATGTGTGTGGGGTCCATTGGGCGATTGAAAAATACTATTTTGCCTTGTACTTTTTCTTTGCCCAGGTTGTGTAATTCTTCGAAGTTTTTTACTTCCACAACACCGGCTGTAATGCCATTTTTAGGGGTGGAAACGGAGCCACCTAATGCTAAAATATTAACCTGATAGGGTTTGTTTTGGTTTATTACTTTGCCTATTTCTGTTTTTTTGCTGCCTCTTGTCCAACGTGGAACCATTACGGGTTGCAACCACACAGAATCGAAACCGTAGGCTTTCATTTTGTTAAACATTAGTTGTACTGCTTTTTCAGCTTGGGGGCTGCCGCTAATTCTATTGCCTACTTGTTTGCATAAATCGCGCAAATCGGTATAGGCTTTTCCGTTGCTTAAAACTTCATTGGTTAGTTGTTTAATAATAGCTGCATCGGTGTTGGTTTGTGCGGCTATTTGTAAGCAGCTTATTGTAAAAAAAAGTAGGATGAGTTTGTTCATGAATACGGCAATTGTGCATTCAAATATATTGTTTGGTTTGGATATTGAAAGTGGTAATTGAAACCTTGTAGTAAGTATAGCCCTACCTTATGTACGGTGGGTTTGTGCAGGGTGGCGAAGACACATCTAAAATGAAACTTTGACCGTTGAAATATTACAGATTCCTTATCTCAGCAAGCCTAAGCCCGGTTACTTGTTTAATTGTGGCTTCGTCCATGCCTTGGGCCTTAAGCTTCTTAGCTATGTCTGCTGCCTTTCTTCTTTCGGCTTTTGATTTCTCTATGTCGAGTTGGATTTCTTTCATGTAGGCATCGTTTTTATCGACAATGCGCCAAGTGTCGCTTTGCTTTAACTGGTGCATAATGCCGTTGTCTTGAAAGCTGAAGTATTCGGTTTCGGTAATTATTAAATGTTCAATTACATCAACATTTATAATTTCGCCCACTTTTAGCATTCGGTCTGTCATTTCGCGGTCGGCTGTTGATGGATTGATTTCACCGCTTGGGTGGTTATGCACCAGTATCATTTTTACAGCCAGCTTGTAAATGGCCATGCGGAAAACATCGGGCGGGTTAGCGGTTACACGGTTTTGTCGGCCTAAGCCAAGCAGCTCTATGAATAGTATTTTGTTTGCATTGTTAAGTCCTACCACCCAAAAATGCTCCTGGCTGCGGCCAATCTTGTTTTCGCGCTTGAGTATTTGCTGCATAATAACAGCTACATCGTGCGAATTGAGTACCTTTATTTTTTGGGCTTCGTTTAGTTTCACATTCATGGGGTAAATATAAATGATTGTGCTGCGAATATAATAAACAGTTATTGATTGTTATTATGCTTTGAAGTACACTTTTACTGCTGATTATGTTCACAATTTCTTAATTACTTTTATCTAATAAATAGAGTTTTGTAATTACCAAAAAGCACTAGCAAATGAGCAGCATTGAAGCAATAACTGATTATCCTAAATTTGAACTTACCAAAAGCGAAATAAGGTGGCTTAAGGAAGTATGGATTTACACATTAGAAACAGGCCAAATACCCGAATACAAAACCATACGTATTAAGATACTAAATGAATTAGAGGAAGGCTTCATCCCATCTAAAATTGATTCATTATTAGCCAAGAAAAATGCAACAGAAATAACTTTTATTGGTGTGCTGCATATTGCAGACAATTTAGATGAACTTTTATCAGATGCAAATAGGATTATCAATTACATCAAGAACAAGCTAATAGAAGATCCTAATGCTTGTGAGTTCTCAACCACTACAATCGGAAATGATTTGGGCGTTAACGAAAGGTATGTTAGAGTTATTTTCTCCTTAATGAGTGGAAGTTTGTCTGAAAGTTTTTGGAGCAGTGCAAGTTCGCCACAAAAAGAGTTCGGTTACGTACAATTTACAATAGATAGTTCGTCTTCAATTGATTTCTATCTGAATTTTACTGATATAAGGAAGGTTATTCAAGAGCATTTTATAATGCAGAGAAAGTACGAAGAGGAGAAAAAAAATTATAAGCCGGCCAGAAAATCCTCTGATAATAGTTCTGATTTTGTTGATTCAGATAGGATAGAAGAATTAGAAAACCTTACCCAAAGCAATTTTGATTTGTGCAAGTTGGTAAGGCTTTGTGAAGAGTTAAACAGTAATTATACATCAAAAAACTATTATTCAATTGCTTTATTGACCCGCGCAATAATTGACCATATACCCCCAATTTTTAATTATGAAACATTTAAAGAATTGGCAAATAATTATAAAAGTGAGAAAAATGAGCGTAGTTTTAAAAAACAGATGCTTCATTTAGATAATTCTTTGAGAAACGTAGGTGACACATCAAATCACTCGCAAATCAGAAGTTCTGAAGTATTACCTAATATGACGCAAGTAGATTTCAGAAGCGACTTGGACGTGCTTTTAGCTGAAATTGTTAGAGTTTTAAAGAATGCGCCAACTAATCAAACTAAATAAAATATGATTGTTGAAAGCATGAATGATAAGGAGTTTGCGGAAGAAGTTGTAAGGGATTTCTTCGGAGAGATGCTCGACTATATTGATAGAGCAAAAGTAAACAAAGGCAGAATTAAGAAGAGGCATGCAAGCAATTACACTTCTGAAAGAGGAAATAAATGGCACTTTATATATAGCCCACGAGAAGGCGGTCAAATGGGTACTTATATCAAACGGATACAGCCAAAAGGATGGTTTACTTGGTATAGCTTAATGTTCGCGCTAAACCATATTACACTATTCGGCTTTAATAAACACGTAGCGGAAAGAGTTTCCCAAAGGTATAATTCGGAATTAAACCCCAATGATGCTCTTATGGAAATGCTCATAAAAACTCCTGCAATTATTCAAAGCGAGGTTGACGATTCGTTCTATACACGAGTAAATGGTGGAATTTGCCTTGGATCAGTATATGGGAAAAGGTTCCTTGTAAATCATGGAGCATATAAAATTGTTGTTGATATTAGGGAGACTAAAACATTTGTATCTGATGATATGCTTTTTGATAATCAGAAACTTGTAACTGAAGATAGCATAGCTCTTGCGATAGAAAGACTCGGAAAAAATTATCTTTCAGACAATGACATTAACGATTTATAATAATCTCGGGCACGATGGCCCAGCAAAAATGCGGGGGAATCAACAGGCACGCATTTAGATTTAGACCCTGCAGCGATTTGTAGGTAGCTTATTGAAAATAAAAGTAGTGATGAAAAACCTTGAATTTATAAAATAATAATGGGTATGTTTGGCTATTTGAAAATATGAATATTCTATTTGTTTGCAGTAAGAATAAGTGGCGAAGCAGAACAGCAGAAACTATTTTTAAGAACGATGCAAATCATAATATAAAATCAGCGGGAACCGATAAGGACGCGCGAATTAAATTGACAGAAAAGCAAGTTGTTTGGGCGGATATTATTTTTGTTATGGAATACAAACACAGACAAATTATTCAACAGAATTTTGAAGAGAATTATGATAAGGATAAAATAATTGTCCTTGATATACCAGACGATTATCAATACATGGACGAAGAATTAATCTTATCATTGGAAACAGCTGTAAGACCTTATTTATAAAAAGTAGTGATAAAGAAAGTTCCTTCTGGTTAAGCAGAAAGGGCTTTTTGACTATAGTTTAAGAAACACCGAATAAATTTATGCTTGTAAAGATGGTGCTACTTTTTATTGACTACAATGACATTGCTTGCCTGGTTTAAAACTCCATTTAATTGATAGCTTTTGAAACTATTGCTACTATACTCCTGACAGCATTTTTTTTCGTTTTGAAGTGTTTCTGTTTCGATATGGGTAAGTTGGTAAACAATGGAGGAATGGGTATTGAAAATTTTGAAACTGTTTTTTATTTCCTGATTACCTGAGTTTGTGCTTGTGGCCAGAGTTACGATGGGGTATTCGTATAAACTATTGGGGTTATAGTTGTATATATTGTTGCTATTAAAAATAACCTGTGTATCGATTGGTGTTTTAAATGGATTGTTGGTGTCTGATTCGAAAATGACAATATAGGTGGAATCGAGTTCGCTTATTTTAAAGCCATTTTGTAGGGAATCTGTATTCATTTTTACATATAGCTGGCTTATTGCTTTGTTATTGTTGCAATTTATTCCGCTGGTGCCGGGAAACCCACCACAACAAGCGGAAAAAATATTTGCCATGATGGCTATACTTATAATGAACAGTATTTTTTTCATGTGTTTGCTATGTATACAATACTAATAAAAAACCCTTACAATTTGTATTGTAAGGGTTTTCTTTATGGTTTTATTCTATTTGGTTTATTTGTACAATGGGAACTTAACCATCCAGTCGTTGATGTTTTTTCTGATATCGGCCAGCTTGGTTTCGTTTTCGTTGTTCATTAAAGCTATGTCGATATAGTCTACTATTTGTTCCATGTCTGACTCCATCATACCACGGGTGGTAATGGCTGCTGTTCCAACTCTTATACCGCTGGTAACAAACGGTGATTTATCGTCAAACGGAACCATGTTTTTGTTAATGGTGATGTCGGCTTTGCCTAAAGCTGCTTCGGCTAATTTACCTGTTAAGTTTTTGCTGCGCAGGTCTATTAACATTAAATGGTTATCGGTTCCGCCTGAAATAATTTTATAACCACGGCTTACAAATGCTTTGGCCATGGCTTGTGCATTAACAGCTACTTGTTTTACGTATGTTTTATAATCGGTGGTTAAGCACTCGCCAAAGGCTACTGCTTTGGCTGCTATTACATGCTCTAAGGGGCCGCCTTGTGTGCCCGGGAATACGGCTCCATCTAATACAGCACTCATCATTTTTAAATCGCCTTTTGGTGTTTTTTGTCCAAATGGGTTTTCGAAATCGTTACCCATCATAATAATTCCTCCACGCGGACCACGTAATGTTTTATGGGTTGTTGAGGTAACTATATGGCAATGTTGAATAGGGTCGTTTAGTAGTTTACCCACTATTAAACCGGCAGGGTGTGAAATATCGGCCAATAAAATGGCTCCTACGCTATCGGCAATGGCGCGTAAACGGGCGTAATCCCAGTCGCGGCTGTAGGCAGAAGCTCCGCAAATAATCATCTTAGGTTTTTCCTGTTGGGCTTTTGCCTCTACTTTATTCCAGTCTATTAAACCTGTTTCTTGTTCTACTCCGTAAAATGAAGGCATGTATAGTTTACCTGAAAAATTAACGGGTGAACCATGTGTTAAATGCCCGCCATGTGAAAGGTCGAAACCTAAAATTTTATCGCCCGGATTTAAGCAGCCTAACATAACGGCTGCATTAGCTTGTGCGCCTGAATGAGGCTGTACATTGGCCCAGGTGGCACCAAACATTTGTTTTAATCTATCTATGGCTAAATTTTCTACCTGGTCTACTATTTCGCAACCACCGTAGTAGCGTTTACCGGGTAGGCCTTCGGCATATTTATTGGTTAATACACTACCCATAGCTTCCATTACCTGCGGGCTGGTAAAATTTTCGGAAGCAATTAATTCAATGCCATGTTCCTGGCGGCTTTTTTCCTGATTGATTAAATCAAAAATAACGGTATCTCTTTGCATGATGTGTATGTATTAAATTTCTTAAACTGTATTTTAAAAATAGGGTTTTATAACGGGCCAAAGCATGGCAAAAGCAACTCCTATAAAAACAACTCCTATAATATGGTTGAGCAATTGCTGCATTTTTACAGAAAGCAAATGTTTTACTTTATTGGCTGAGTAACAAATAATAAACTGGTGAAAAAACATGGCGCCTAAGGTAACGCTGAAAAACAAAACGACTTCGAACAGTGTAGGTAAGCTGCTTTTTACAAAGGCGGCTAAACCTAACCAAAACAACAGGGTAAGCGGATTGATACTATTGATTATAATGCCTTTCATGATGTACAATATGTTTTTATTGCCTTTTGTTTTGAGTTCATTGGGGTTGGCGGCTTTTTTAAGGTAGGTACTGATGCCTAAAACCATTAATGCCACAAAACCTATTATACGGATTTCTGTGTCGAGTTTCTGTAATTTATCGGAAACAAAGGATGCAGCAAATACACAAAGGGCTACAAAAAACAAATCGCTTAACAGCATACCTAATGCTATTAACAATCCTTTTTTATGTCCTTTGCTGATACTGGTATGTATTAATGAAAAAAAACCTGCGCCAAACGACAGCGAAAGGATTAATCCGGTAGCATACCCTTTTAAAATTGTCTGAATCAAAACTTACTTAAGTAATAAATGCCCGGCAAAATAATATTTACTTATATAAAACCGCTAAAACGGTAAATTAAATATTTAATATCAGCCTAACTAATAGTTACATAAAAAATTTGGGTATTATAAATGAAGCTATACATTTGCAAGCTTATTTATTAGATACACAAAAAATCGTGGGCGAACATCACCATAGCCATAACAAGCTTTCATTAGCCGGGCTTTTAGTTACTCTGGGTATTATTTTTGGAGATATTGGAACATCGCCTCTTTACGTATTAAACGCAATTGTTGGCGACAAGGTTATTTCTAAGGATCTCATTTATGGGGGTTTATCATGTATAGTTTGGACTCTTACGCTTCAAACTACTTTAAAATATGTTTTAATTACGTTGAATGCGGATAACAACGGAGAGGGTGGTATTTTCTCTCTTTACGCCTTGGTAAGAAGGCGCAGGCCTTATTTAATTTTTCCGGCCATTATTGGTGGCTGTGCCTTGTTGGCTGATGGGGTTATAACGCCTCCCATTTCTGTTTCTTCGGCAATAGAGGGTTTGCATTTGATTAAATCGGATGTTTTTAATTTTTCTGAAATACCAACGGTTCCTATTGTAATTGCCATTATTAGTTTTTTGTTTTTAATTCAAAGGGTTGGTACTTCTATAGTAGGTAAGGCTTTTGGCCCTATTATGTTGCTGTGGTTTGGCATGCTGGCTGTTTTAGGTATTTCTAAAATTGGTACGCATGTGGATGTGTTAAACTGCTTAAACCCATACTATGCTTATAACTTATTGGCGAACTACCATGAGGGTTTTTGGATACTGGGTGCTGTTTTTCTTTGTACTACTGGAGCTGAAGCTTTATATTCTGATTTGGGCCATTGCGGTAAAAATAATATCAGGGTAAGTTGGATTTTTGTTAAATCGGCTTTGCTGTTAAACTATTTTGGCCAAGGGGCTAATTTATTGGCTCACGAGGGACAAACATTAACTGAAACGGGTATTAACCCTTTTTATAATATTATGTCGCCTGCATTTTTGCCTTATGGTGTTGCTATAGCTACCATGGCTGCTATTATTGCCAGTCAGGCTTTAATAAGCGGGTCGTTTACTTTAATTTCTGAAGCTATACGTTTAAATGTTTGGCCTAAGGTTATGATTAAGTTTCCGAGTGAAATGAAGGGTCAGTTATATGTACCGAGTGCTAATTTAATTTTATGGGCGGGTTGTATTGGGGTAGTTTTATATTTCAGGGAATCAAGTGCCATGGAGGCTGCTTATGGTTTGGCTATTACTATTGCCATGCTCATGACTACTTTACTGCTGGTAAATTACCTGCGTACTATGAAAGTAAATAAGTGGCTGGTTGCGTTATTGTTGCTGGTGTATGTTGCGATTGAGGGTTCTTTCCTGTCGGCTAACCTGCTTAAGTTTACACATGGCGGATGGGTTAGTTTGGTGATTAGCTCTGTGTTTATTTTTATTATGTGGATTTGGTACAAGGGGCGCAAAATTAAAAACCGACTGACTGAATTTGTGCAGCTTAAATCGTACATACCTATTTTGGAACAATTGAGTAAGGATGAATCGGTTTCGAAATTTGCTACTCATTTGGTTTATTTAACGAGTGCTGATACGCAGAATGAAATAGAATCGAAAATTATGTATTCTATTTTGCAAAAACAGCCTAAGCGAGCTGATATTTACTGGTTTGTACATATTCATGTGGATGATGAACCTTATGCTATGCAGTACAAGGTGGACCACATAGTACCTAATGATATTATTAAAGTGGAATTCAGGCTTGGTTTCAGGGTGGAGCAAAAAATTAATTATTACTTCCGTAAGGTGGTGGAGGAATTGGTGAAAAATGGTGAGGTGGATGTAACGAGCCGCTATGCCTCATTAAGGGGGCAAAATATTACGGGTGACTTTAAATTTGTGGTATTACAACGCCATTTATCGAACGAAAATGAACTTTCGGCATACGAGCAATGGATAATGGATGTATATTTTACGCTGGACAGGTTGAGTTTATCGGAAGCAAAAGCTTTTGGATTGGACACCAGTTCTGTATTGATTGAAAAGGTACCTTTATTAATTACTCCACTTAAAGAGTTTAGAATGAAACGTTTTTATTAAAGACTTATCTCCTACGGAATGATAAAACAATTAATAAAAAACGTTTACAACAAAGCGGAGGATAATAAACACGAGGTAATAAAAGCACAGGCTTTTATTGTTTGTATAGCTGCTGCGGTATGTATTAGCCTTGATGAGTATTTTGGTAAAACGGATTTTACTCTACAGTTTCTGCAAAATTTAGGGTTTGATGAGTTGGCTCACCAATACCATACTTTTATGGTGGATCAATTGCATGCACTGGCTTATTGGGTGGGTGTTATTGTGGTGTTTTACGCTATTGTTCCAATGGCGATTATTACATTTGTTTTTAAAGATAAATTAAGCAATTATGGCTTAAGCATTAAAGGTGCTTTGAAGGATTATAAACTGTATGCCACCATGATTGGTATTATGCTGCCATTGGTGCTTATAGCTTCGTTTACGCAAAGTTTTCAAAACAAATACCCGTTCTATAAGCTACAGCCGGGTGAGTTGCTTTACCCACGTTTCCTCATATGGGAGCTTTTGTACTTAATACAGTTTTTTGCTGTGGAGTTTTTCTTCCGTGGCTTTATGCTGCATGGTAATAAAAACCGTTTTGGCTTTTATAGTATTTTGGTAATGACTATTCCTTACTGTATGATTCATTTTGGTAAGCCGCTACCTGAAACATTATCGGCTATTATTGCAGGCTTAGTACTGGGTATACTAAGCTTAAAAAGCAATAGTATCTGGCTGGGTATTGCTATTCATTTTTCGGTAGGCATTTCAATGGATTTTTGCTCGCTGGCGCAGAAGGGTTTGTTATTTTAACAGCCTTAATCATTGCATTCCATCAGGAGCAGATTGCCTTTTTCAAAAGTAATTTCAACCAATCCATCGGCTTCTGCTTTATTACTGCTGCTGGTACGTTCGCCCAAATGTAAATCTTCGTTGTTTAAGTTATAGGTTAGGCCTTTTGTTTGCAAATTATATACGCTTCCTAATGGGATAAGAGAAAGGGGATAATTGGCTGGATACCATTTGGTAAAGTGTGCAGGTAAATTATAGATACGGGAGTAATCATCTAAAATAACCATGGTTATTTTATGCTTGTACTTAACTAAGGTGCTCAGGTTATTAATATGGTGGTCGCCTCTGCGGCCTGTAGCCCATACTATATTGGCGGCTTTGTGACCCTTGGCAATTAAATAATCTAAGCCTTTTTCTAAATCTGTTTTGTTTTGATCGGGGGTATGCACTACTTCTACCGGTTGTTGGTTTTTTAGTAGCTCTTCCCAGTTTTCTGTCTTATCAAAATCGCCTAAAACTATATCTATTTTTATACCCAATTGTAGTACGCGGTGTATGGCTCCATCTAACACCATTACTACGGGACTCCACTCTAATAACTGGCCAAGTAACTCGAAACTACAGCTTTCTCCATTGGCTATTATGAGTGCGGGTTCCTGTTGGTCTCTTACTATATGGTGGCTCGACATTTTTTGATAATTGAATGGTTTAGTTCCGTATAAACTTAATATAAAACAATTTTTATATTAAGCAGCTTACAAGCATATTTGCTGCAAATAAAATTTAAAAGTGAAATATATTGTTATAAAAGTTTTTTGTTTACTGGCAGCATTGCTTGTTTTTATGTCGGCCTGTAAAACTAAAAAGGGCTTAGGCGTTAAACTACCACAAGGAACAGGTACTGACAGTACTTTTTATAAAAACAATGAGGCCTTTATAAACAATATTAATCAACAACAAAATACTTATAATTTCCTGGGTTGTAAAGGTGAGTGCGAGTATAGCGATGGTAAGAATGATTACACTTTTGATATTAGCCTGGAAATGGAAAAAGGCCGCTTTATTTTTATAAAAGCTACTTACTTACTGGGTATTGAGGTGGCCCGTTTATATATTACTCCAAACCAAATTCAGATTATTGACCACTGGAATAAGGTAAATACACTGGCTTCTTATAACTTTTTTAAAAAATACAGTTCGGCTCCCCTGCAGTTTGAAAACCTAGAAAACATGCTTATTGGCAATGCTTTATTTCCTAATAATAGCGGGCAAACAACCATTGATTCGAACCAGGCGCAGTTTATTCTTAAATCTTTTATAAACCAGGTGGCACAAATTTGTTACTATAACAAAGGACAGATAGCGAAAATAAATACCACCCAGCTGCAAGACTCGGTAAAAAACCAGCAAATGGATATTGCTTACAAGCAGTTTTTTCAAAATGGTACAAATTACTATCCAAGTGAGCTAGCTATTAACATTAGGGCAGAAAAAAATGTAGGATGCTCCATGAAACTTTTCAATTTTGTATTTGAAAAAAAGAGAGATCCGCAAATACGTGTACCTAACAGTTACAAAACCATTAACTACTAAACGGTTACTTACAACCCACGCTTTATCAGGCCTTAAAGGTCTGTTTATATGCTTTTTACTTTTTGTGGTAAGCACTGATTCATATGCACAAAAAACAAGTGCTAAACGCAAGCAGTTAGAAACAGAGCGCAAAAACCTTTTGCAAAAAATTGACCAGACAAAAAAGGTAATTGCAGAAACCAAACAACAAGAAAACACCAAGCTAACCCAATTAAAAGCTATTACTGCGCAAATAAAAACGCGGGAGAAGGTAATTGATAATATTGCGCAACAAATATTTGAAGTAAGTGCGGAGGTGGATGAAAGTATGGTAACCATTGATACTTTAAATGCACAGCTTAAAAGACTCAAAAAGGATTATGCCAACAATATGGTGGCAATTTACAAAAGCAAAAATCAAGTAAATAATCTTGGTTTTTTATTTAATGCAGAAGGATTTAACGATGCTTACAAACGTATTAAGTATTTAAACAAACTTTCGGAATACAAACAAATGCAGGCTCGTTCCATTACCAATACGCAAAAAGCCATTGAGCAGGAAATAAACAATATGCGTAAGATAAGGAGCGAAAGTATAAAATTGTATGGCGTAAAGGAAAGCGAAAAAAAGGAGCTGGAAATTGATAAGAAAGAAGAAACGCAAGTACTTACTGAGCTACAAGGCAAACAAAAACAACTGCAAACAGAGTTAAAGGAAACGGAAAAAAACTACCAGAAGCTTAGCCAGAAAATTGCCGATTTAATACAAAAAGAAATAGAAGAGGCGCGCAGAAAAGAAGAGGAAAGGCGCAGAATAGCGGAAGAAAAAGCTGCGAAAGAACGCGCTAAATTGATTGCCGAAAATAAAAAGAAAGGCATTAATACACCTAGTGCTGAACCTAAAAAAGTGCCTTCAACGGAGTTATCGCCTGAGGATTTAAAAGCCAGTACTGATTTTGTTAATATGAAAAACAGATTGCCCTGGCCGGTTAATAATGGTTTTATAAGTGAAGGCTTTGGTACTCACCAACACCCAACACTTAAGGCTGTAAGAACAACCAATAATGGTATTAATATTTCGTGCAGGAAACAAACAGAAGTAAAGTGTGTGTTTAAAGGAAAGGTGAAAGCTGTATTTGAGGTACCGGGTATGGAAAAAATTGTGCTTGTTAAGCATGGCGAATACTTTACCATTTATGCCAAAGTAGAAAACGTACAGGTACGCATTGGGCAGGAGGTAAACGCAGGGGACCTGCTTGGTACTGTTTACACCAACGATTTTGACAATAAAACAGAAATACACTTTGAGGTGTACAAAAATAAACAGGCTCAAAATCCTGAGATATGGTTACGTAATTAGTGTTTTTAATATTTGTTTAATTTATTAAACAAATTTTGCCTATTTTGCCTTTATAATTTATCCTAAATCAAACAAAATGATTTAATGCCAAAAGTCAAAAAGTACATAGCTCTCCTACTCTTTATGCTTGCCCGGGTTGCTTTTACCCAGGCTGCTGAGCCTGAAAGCATAAAAGAAATTAAATTAAGAATAGCAGAAATTAACCATAAAAAAGAGGACTCTGTTTTTGTATTTACTGAAGCTCATAATGTTATTAATGCAAGCAAAAAGCTAAACTACAAAACAGGTGAAGTTGCCGGTACTATGTTATTGGGTTATTTAACTTTTTTGCATGGTAATATTGAAAAAGCCGGTGTTTATTTATATGAAGCTTACGAAATAAATAAAGAGCTGCATGATGATACGCTTATGGCTCAAAACCTGAGGTATTTAGGTATATACCATGATGAGCGTTTTGAATTGAATAAGGCTATTGATTATTTTTTTCAGTGCCTGCAAATAAGGCAACGTTTAAAAGACAAAAGGGGAATAGCCGAGTGCTATAACAGTATTGGTATTGTATATGCGCATAATGACAAAATAAACCAAGCTGTTGACTACTATAAAAAGGCTTTGGCTTATTTTGAAAGTGAAAATGTAACGTATAAAATATCGGCTATTTGCAATAATTTAGGTTCGGCTTACCAAAATTTAAACATGCCTGATTCTGCTATTTATTTTTTGAATAAAGCGGCTAAATATAACTTGATGAATAAGGACAATTATGGTTTAAGCAAGATATACCATAACTTAGGTTCGGCTAATATGGAATTGGGTAATTTTGATAAAGCATATCGTCTTTACCAGCTATCGATTAAGGTACAAGGTGGTGGGGAAGCCAACTCTAATAATTTAAATTCCTACTCTGCTCTCGGAAGGTTGTTAATGAAGCACCATAAAAGTAAAGAGGCTGAAATTTATTTGAACAAAGCGCTTAAAATGTCGTTGGCACATAACTTACCTTCTCCCCGATTGGAAATATATTCTTTTCTCATTGAGTTAAAGTACGACTTAGGTGATTTTAAAAGTAGTCTGGCTTTTAAAAAGTTACATAAACACTTATTTGACTCACTGGAAGAGGGGACCGATAAACAAATTTTACTGGAGGCTGAAACAAAGTATAAAACCCTGGCTAAGGAAAGCGAGAACCAATTACTTACGGTACAAAACAACTTACTGCAACAACGCTCTATAAACAATGCTTATTTGGTTGCTGCTTTGTTTGTGGTGCTGGCTATTAGTACTTTTTTGGCTATTAGTCTGAACAAAACGCGCAGGGCAAAAGAACTGTTACATAATAAAAGTGAAGAAATAGCCAGTAAAAACGAACAGTTGGAACAACTGGTACAGGAAAACCAGAGTTTAATAGGCATTTTAGCGCACGACTTGCGTTCTCCGTTTTCAAAAATTATTGGCTTACGCAATTTAATAGCGCATGAAGATGATGAACATGAGAAGGAAACGTATTTAAACTACATAGAAAAAATCAGCAGGGAGGGTTTACGGTTGATACAGGATACGATTGATTTAAGCAGAATATCGAACCCGAAAATGTTTGGGCAAAGCCATAAAATGGAATACTTTAATGCGAAGGATACCTTACGCGATATGGTAAATGGTTTTAAAGCCATAGCCAATGAAAAGAGTATTGAAATAATCCTGAAAGAGGGCGATGGTGATTACAACATCTATTCTTCGAAGGAGTACTTCTCACGTATTATTGATAACTTATTAAGCAATGCCATTAAGTTTTCACCTGACGGGTCTAAAATAACTTTTTCAACGGCTCTTGAAAATAACAAAGCGCTCTTTAAAATAAAAGATGAAGGCCCCGGTTTATCTGATGATGACAAGGAAAAATTATTTATGCGTTTCCAAAAGTTGAGTGCAAGGCCAACTGCCAGTGAATCGTCAACGGGATTGGGTTTATTTATAGTAAAACAGTTGGCTGACTTAATAAATGGTGATATTACAGTAAACAGTATACAGGGACAAGGGGCTGAATTTGTATTAATGCTTCCGCTTATGCACCAGGAATAGTAATACCTACAGTTTATGGTTTTGTATTATTAAATGTATTTTACTACTACTCAAGTTTTAATTGATAATGCTTAAATAAATAAATAAAACTTTATGGGCTAAATAGTATATTCATGGCGTGTGAAATCTGAACTTTCATTATTGGCCTATGAAAAGATTATTTTGTTGTCGTGTTTTTTTATTACTGTTTTTTTTAACCGCTTCCTTTTCTGTATTCAGTGAAACATTAAATCCTGAAATTATTAAGCATAAAATATACGAGGTATATGTTAAAAAAAATGATTCTGCTTTTGCCTTTTCATCGGTTGAAGAAATTATTAAAGAGTCGAAAAAAATAAATTACCCGAGTGGTGTTTCTGCCGCTTTACAACTAAAGGGTTATTTGTATTTAAGTTATGGCCATTTTGATATGGCCAAGCAATATATTTTTGAGGCTTATGAGTTAAACAAGGGCTTGGGCGATGATACTGTTTTAGCACAGAATTTACGCATCATTAGTTCGTACTATGAACGAAAAGAAGAGTATGAAATAGCGCTGGAATATATTTTTCAAAGTTTAAATCTACGCAAAAAAATAAACGACCCAAAGGGTATAGCTGAATGCAATGCTTCTATTGGTATTATTTTTCATTATACCAACCACATTCAAAAGGCTATTTTCTATTATAAAAAGTCGTTAAGGTATTACCTGCTTGAAAAGAATGAAAAGTCTATAGCAGACTTGCAATCAAACATTGGAGCGGCTTTTAACAGTTTGGGTAACCTGGACTCTGCTATCTATTATTTACAATCGGTGGCACAAACTAAAATTAAACTTAAGGACTATATAGGTTTGGGGCAAACGTATCATAACCTGGGTATTTCCTATTCGCTAGAGGGACAATACCAAAAAGCTTTTGAGTATTTTAACCTGGCTATTAAAAACACCGGTGGTGGCGAAAACAATGACAACAACGGAACCAGTTACCAACTTGCCGGTGGTGTATTAATTAAGCTGAAAAGGTATGATGAAGCTAAAAAGTATTTAGCCATTAGTGAAGCGATATTGAAGAAAAATAACTTAACGGGCGAACTTGCTGAAAATTATTTAAAGTTTTCGGAACTCTATGAAAAATTGGGTGATTTTAAAAAATCTATTTACTACAACTCCTTAAAAAATAAATTGGTCGACTCGCTCGCTCAGGTTAAAACCAAACTATCGTTTGATGAAATAGAAGCCAAGTATAAAGCGATTGAAAAATCGCATGAGGTGGATCTTTTAAAGGCACAGAATAAAATTCTTGAACACGAAACTAAATATAACTCTGCACTGGCTATAGGCTCTTTAATTTTACTGATAGTAACAACTATTTTGGGGTTTTACTTAAACATTGTAAGGCGTACCCGCAACAAGTTAATTCATCAAAACCAAATCATAGCATCGCAAAACAAAGCAGCTGTTTACCAAAATAATAACCTGGAAAACTTAATTGCGGAAAACCAAACTATAATGGGTGTATTGGCTCACGACTTACGTTCGCCTTTTGGTAAAATAGCCGGACTGGCTCATTTGTTGAAGGATGAACAAGATGAAAAGGAGCGCATTGTTTTTATTGATTACATACATAATATTTGTAAGGAAGCGCTTCAAATTATACAGGATACTATTCATATAAGCGAAATATATAATGAAAAGGCAAACAACTTATCAGCTAAAATGGAGTTGTTTAAACTCTCGGATGTATTGAATAATACGGTAAACAGCTTTAAAGCGGTTGCACTGGAAAAGGGCATTATACTAGAGTTAACTGATGTTTCCAATAATGTTACCATTGAAAACTCGCAGGAATATTTAAGCAGGATACTGGATAACTTAATTAGCAATGCCATTAAATTTTCGCCTGCCAATACTAAGGTATTGGTGCACTGCAGCGTACAGCACAATCATATTGTTATGAGTGTAAAGGATAAAGGGCAGGGTTTATCTGAAAAGGATAAGGAAAAACTATTTAAGCGTTTTCAAAAGTTAAGTGCAAGGCCAACCGCCAACGAGTCGTCAACGGGACTGGGCTTGTTTATAGTAAAACAACTGGTTGAGTTAATGCATGGTACTATTACTGTAAATAGTGTACAGGGGCAAGGTGCTGAATTTATAGTGACGTTGCCTTTACAAAAATAGTAGAGACGTTATATGTAACGTCTCTACGGTTATTTTACATGCATTTTTTCAACTCCTGCTTTACAAACTCCATCAGTTTTTTGATGTAGGTATCGGTAAAATTAAATTCGATTCCTGCTGTTTTATATATATTGCCTATGGTGGTGGTATAACCTAAACTGAGGGCTGCTTTGTATTGTGCCAACGCAGTTGGTTTATCGGCAATATAATTTTTCCAAACGGCTAAAGCGCCCAGTTGCGCCATACCATATTCAATATAATAAAATGGTACTTCGAACAGGTGTAATTGTTTTTGCCATGTATATGCTTGTATTTCTTCAAAGCCTGTCCAGTCAACCATACCTGTTCCAAACTCTTTGCTTAGCTCAACCCAATAGGCTTTACGCTCTTGTGCGGTATGAGTTGGATGGGTATATATCCAGTGTTGAAATTTATCAATGGTGGCAATCCATGGTAATATATTAATGATGCCTTCCAAGTGTTCTTCTTTTGCCCTGTTAAAATCGGCCGGTGTTTTATAAAACTCATCCTGCCCATCGTAGCTTATTAACTCCATACTCATGCTGGCCAACTCGGCTACTTCGCTCGGGCAGTTTTTAAATGCTGCCAGTTCTAAATCTTTGCTCAAAAATGAATGCACTGCATGCCCGCCTTCGTGCACCATGGTCTCCACATCGCGGGTTGATGAGGCTGCATTCATAAATATAAAGGGTACGTTGGTTTCGGCCATCGGGTAGTTGTAGCCTCCGGGTGCTTTGCCTTTCCTGCTTTCTAAATCAAGGCGTTGCATGTTATCCATGGTTTCTATGCAATAGGCAAAATAATCATCTACTTTTCTAAAGCATTTTACTGTTTTGTCTAACAAATCGGCACCGCTTGTAAATGGTTCCAGTGCTGCCCTGTTTTTGGTATCTACGTCCATATCCCAGGGTTTTAGGTCAAAACCTAATTCGGCTTTACGGGTTTCGTTAAATGCTTTTACCAATGGTAATACTTCTTTTTGTATGGCATCGTGAAAAGCAAAACAATCGTCAGGGGTATAATCAAAACGGCCTAATGCTGCAAACATGTAATCTCTGAAATTAGCAAACCCTGCATTTACTGCTACCTTATGGCGTAATGCTATCAGTCTGTCAAACAGTTCATCTAATTCGGTGGTATGTTTTGCGCGTACTTCGTTTATTTTTAAAAAGGCATTTTCGCGAATGCTTCTATCGGGATTTTTTAAAAAGTTAGCGGCCTGTTGCAGGGTTAATTCTTTGCCATCTATCTCTACGCTCATGCTGCCTACTATACTACCATACTTTTGGCTTTCGGTGGCTATTTCGGCCATTAAAGGCACGTTTTCTTCTCTGAATATTTCTATTTCTTTTTTTACTCCGCGGAGGTATATAAAATATTTATCGTGGTCCAGTTCATCAATGTATGGGCTGTTTACTAATTTCCTGTTTAGCTGGTCGTTTAATGGCGAAATTTGTGGTTCTATTGCTGTAACAAAAAACAAATAGGCCTGTTCTAAATCTTTGTTGGTGGTATCGCAGGTCATTTTTACATAACGCCACGCTAAATCTTCGCTCACAAAAGCTTCTAATTCACTTCTGTCTTTTAACCAGTTTTCTAAATCTTCTTTTGAGTTAATAGCTCGCTCTAACAGTTGTGTATAGTACGGAGCTAATACTTCCCACGATGTAACTTTTATTTTATTCGGTAAAAATCTGCGGTTAATTATAGTAATCATGTAGTATAAATTTATGCCACAGATTTAACATAGATTTATGTAAGAAAAAAATATTTGTAGGCAAATAATGCAGAATTTTTATAGCCTAATATTCTTGGCAAAAAGGTTTTCTTTTTACTTTTATATCAGGCTTTGTAAATGTATTTAACTGATTCTTCCAGGGTATCTTCATCCATGTAAAAGGTATCGAAGGTTAAACCTATTTGTGCCAATATTTTTACAGAGGCTACATTGGCAACGGATGCGCGGCCTATTATGTTGGGTAGTTGCAGTTTAATGCCGTAATCTAATACGGCTTTGGCTGCTTCCAGTGCATACTTGTTACCCCAATATTTTTGTATGTAGCGGTAGCCCAAATCTATTTCCTCTCCTGTATTTTTTAAACCGCACCAGCCTATAAACTCATCGTTAGCTTTTAAATGAACCGCCCATCTGCCTATATTATGCCGGTATTGTGGTAATATGGCTTCTGTTAAAATTTTTTCTGTATGGGCTATGCTGTCCCAGGGCAATGGGTCGCCTGTATAACGGGTAATGGCGGGGTCCTGATGCATTTCAAAAACCATGGCTGCATCATCAAGCGTAAACTCACGCATGTATAATCGTTCTGTTTCTAATTTAATATGCATTTATTCAAATGTACTAATTAGCTATTACTAAAAAATAAAATTTAAAGCTATTTGCCTTTATTTAATAATACTAACAACTCTTCTTTACGCCTGTTGGCAATGCTTATACTGGCTCCGTTTTCCATTTCTATAATACCGCCTCTGTATATAGTTTGTTTTTTTAGTTTACTCAGGTTAACCAAATAATCATCGTGTACCATGTAAAACGGGTGAAGGAGTATGTCTTCGTAGTAATCTAAACTATCTGTCAGCGCAATTTCTTCGCCATTATTTAAAAACAGTCTGCAAGTACTGTCGGTCCTGGCCAGGTAAAGTATATCGGTAAGGGTTACTTGTATTCTTTTATCGGTTGTATTCATTACCAGGGTATCGAATACGGCATTGTTTACCAGTTTGTTTTTAAAGTTACCTATTACATTACACTTGCTTTCATCATTGATAATTTTAGTAAGTACTTGTTTGACGTCTTCTGAATCAATTGGCTTTAACAAATAATCTACGGCTGAGAACTTTATGGCTCTAATAGCATACTGATCGTAAGCGGTTGTAAAAACCACGCGAAACGACATGTTATCAAATTTTTTTAAAAAGCTGAAACCATCGCAGCCGGGCATTTGAATATCTAAAAAAACAATGTCGGGTACAAGCTGCCTGGTCATTATTAACTCGTAAGCCTGCAGTGCATCGCTTGTTTCGTGTATTACTGCTATGTCAAACCCGCTTGCTTTTAAAACTTCGCTTAAAGCAATCCGGCAGTTTTTTTCATCGTCAATAATAATACACTTTTTCATATAACTCCTTTATTCAAAACGGGAACCAGTATTTCAACACGGGTTCCTACCTGTTGGTTTTTTTCCTGCAGGTCTATTATCTTAATTACTTCTTTGTTGGGTTCGTTCAATAGCAGTCTTATTCTTTCTTCGGTAAAGTTTATACCTGACGATACGTATAATCCATCTTTCTGTTTGTCTTTGTCTATTCCTCTTCCGTTGTCTTCTACTATACAATACAAATCATTATTTCGTTTTTCAAACTTAACTTTTACCACGCCTACTCTTACCAATAAGCCGGTAATACCATGTTTAATGGCATTCTCCACAAAGGGCTGTATCATAAGCGATGGAATAACAATGTGCTCTACAAACAAATCATCGCTATAGCTTATCTGAAAATTAAAGCTGTTGCCAAATCTTTCTTTCTCCAGCTCCAGGTACGACTGCAATAGTTTTATTTCGTCCTTTAAATTTATTTCTCCTTTTACGGAGTAGCTCATTACGGAACGTATCAGTTTTGAAAACTTGGTTATGTAGTTATTAGCCTTATCTATTTCATTGGTCAGTACAAACGACTGAAGGGACGATAAGCTGTTGAAAATGAAATGCGGATTCATATACAATCGCAACGACTTTAACTCGCTTTCTACAATTTTGCGGTTGTATTCCTGCTTTTGTTTTTGTCCTTTAATGCTGGCTACTACCATAATTATTATTACAACTAAAATAACCGCGATGGCTGTTATCTTAAAAATAATGGTATCCCACAAAGGAGGTAATACGGTAATGTTTATTATTTTAGGGTTTATGCTCCACAAGCCATCTATATTTTTTACACATACAAAAAACTGATAGGCTCCGGGTAAAAGTGAGCTTAATTGAATGGTACCTGACTGATAATAATTGGTATCGTAATGATTGCCTTTTTTTATAACAAACTGGAATATATTATTATTACCTGAACGATAGCTTGGCGAGCTGAAATGAAAGGTAAAATTGTTATTGGTATAAGGTAAAAAATAGGTATCGCGTATAATGGTGTCCTGATTATTGATTTCAAACCGCTCTAAAAAAACAGAAGGGAATTTATCTTTAAAAATAATACGCTGCGGAAAAAAACTTAAACCTTTTGAGGTTGCCACATAAACGGTATCTTTAAAAAAAGCAATATCATTTACTTCATTGTCTATTAAATAATCTAACGAGGTAAAATTGGTTATGTTGCTCGGGTTATTCAGGTCAATACGTGATAAACCTTTGTTGGTACACACCCATATCCGGTTATCGTTTACTACGCTTTCGGTAGTATAGTCTGATGGTAAACCTTCAATAGAAGTAATGTTTATTATGTTATGCCGGCCGATTAAATAAATACCATTGGTATAGGTTGATACGATTAACTCGTTGTTATGCTTGGTAACATGCGATATTTTACCATTAATGGCTTTTATATTATAGGCCAGTTTGTTATTGATTAGATAGAGCTTAATTAAACCTTTATTGGAAGCGAGGTAAACGGTATCTTTATCTAAATATACGGGTTTAATGTTATCAATATAAATATCGTTTTTAATAAAAAACGATTCTATCATATTGTACTTATAAAAAGGGGCTACTACATTATTGGGGGTGTGTTGCGAAATTCCTTTTTCCGACATCATGGTTATGCCTTCGTTCCATTTCAGGTCGAAATAAATAAGGCTGTCGCCTGTTTTATTGGCGTTGGCTACTTCATACTTGGTAATACCATTTTTATTAACAATAAAATTGGCGGAGCCTTTCACAAAAATAAATGAGTCTTTGTAAGAGGTAGCGTATTCAAAAAAACGTTCCTGACTGGCTACATTCTTATCGTGGGTTATATTTAGTTTTTGCAGCTTGTTATTGGATAAGGCGCAGGTATAAATGTTCTGGTTAAAGAAGTATATTTTGTTGTGCAGGTTTTTAACGTATAGTATTTTTTCGTTTTCGCCTATCTCTTTTTCTGTTAAATGCCTGGAGTTAAAATCGCAAACAAAGGTTCCGTTTGCGTATGTCGAAATCCAGAACAGGTTATCTTTTGATTTGCAAATGGAATGTACGGGTGTGTTTTCAAAAAAGCTTTCGGGTTTAACACTGCTGCTTAATGTTTTCCTGTATTTAAACAATCCGTTAAGGCTACACACCCAAATATTGTTGTCGTCTTCTTCTTCGTATATATTAAATACTTCATCGTTGTTATATAACGGTAACTGCAACTGAACGCTGTAGTTGTTGGGGTTGTATTTAAAAATGCCTGTTTCGTTGGTTAAGAAAATAGCATCTTTGGTTTTAAATATACGCGGTACTACTCTTTTGGTGTGGGTGTTGGCGGGTAAAATTTCTTTGGTGCCCTGGTTGGTTAATAATAAAACACCCACGGTGGTACCTATCAGGTACTCGTTGTGTTTTATTTCTACAAAATTGTAAGCTGCTTTTTTATTGTTAATGGGTATGGGTGATAAAGTAAAGTCGTCATTTACCTGGTATAGTTTTCTTCCATCACGGCTTATTATTTTTACTTTTTTATCAAAACCTATATCTATCCAGCCAAACTTATCGTTTGATTTTACTTTGGTAAAGGTGCCGTTTTTAAATGCAAATATTTTAAACGTGGTGGTTAAAAACCACAGTGTTCCGGCTTTGTCTTCCACCACCCTGAACAATCCTGTTTCATCGTAACCGTCCTTGTAGTTAAAGTACGAGAATTGTTTGCCATCGAAACGGGTTACATTTTTTTCGGTTAAAAACCACAGGTATCCTTTGCTGTCTTCAAAAACATCGTATACAAAACTGCTGGGCAAACCATTGTTTATACCAAAGTTGCGAAAGTTAAAATGCTGCGCCTGTAATTTTGATATGCCTGTAAAACATATAAAAATATAAAGTAGCCTACTTATGTTTAATAACTTTCCGGCCCGATATATTGATAGTAAAAAAGGCATTGCTTACTGGTAATAATTGTATAAATATAGTCGGAGCAATTTAATATAATATTTGAAATTGCCAGTGTTTTAAGGATATATTAAGTAATGATATAAAAAAAGCGGATATTCTTTTATCCGCTTTTAATTTACATTTAGTATGGGTTATTTCTCTTCTTCATTATCATCATTCCAATCGTCTTCTTCCATTTCAAATTCGTCCAAATCAAAATCGTCATCATGCATAATAATGGCCATTTTAAATGTCGATTCGCATTTGTTGCCTTCCACGTTAAACCAAATGCAATCAACAAAATCTCTGGCTTTGTTAGATTCATTTACCGTCATTAAAGGGCCGCCTGATAGTAACCTGACGGTATCGCCTATTTCAAATTCTTTTTCCATAATTATATTTATTAGTAAAGTAAAGTTAGGCTTATCTTATTATATAAAGGTTACTAAAAAAATAATTGGTTTATAAAAGTGTGTGCCGTTACTTTCAGAAACACAACATGCTATGACTTTGTTGCTGTCTGTGGTTGGTGAGGACACCAACCTTGGACAAATCTGTTTCATGTAAACCTTCTGCACTTTTTGTATATGCACAGAAAAAGGGTGTTTAAAGGCTGCTGCATTTTACTGTCGTGAAAAAATTATCTGTATTTTATTCCCGACTATCACAGCAGTTAATAAAATATCATTTTTTGTTTGCCGTATAACGCTGCTGATAATAAAAAACCAATATTTACTTCCCAATGATAAATTGTAATAATTAACTAAGCATTTTTACCTGCCAACTAACGCAGCTGATAATTATTTATTGTTTTTGATGCTAAAAAAGCACCTTTTGCGTTTACTTAAAAAATAATGATAACACAATGGCTGCAAACAAGGAATTTAATATGCCACATAATGGCCAGTTATTGGCAAAGGTAATGGCTGAAAAAAAGGTTTACGCATGCTCAGTTAGCAAGGGCATTAAACACTCCGCAAATGACTATTAAAAGGCTTACTGAAAAACAAAGTATAAAGAGTAATGATCTTTGGAATTTGGGTGTGGCTATGGATGTTAATTTTTTTATCCTGTTAGCGCAATACCACCCTGTTGATAGCAGTACTGAAAAGGAAATTGCTTTACAGCAACAGGTGTACGACCTGCAAAAGGAGGTAACTATTTATAAGGATTTATTGAAGAAATAAAAGGGCTATGTTTTGTAGAGACGTTGCATGCAACGTCTCTACAGTTTATATTTTACATATTCCTTCTATACTGTCCGCCTACTTCAAACAAGGCGTTGGTAATTTGTCCTAATGAACAGTATTTAACGGTTTCCATTAACTCGCCAAATATATTACCATTGTGAATAGCTACCTGTTGCAATTTTTGCAGCATTTCTTTGCCTTTTGCTTCATTGCCTTTTTTCAGCTCGTTCAACATGGTAATCTGGTATTCTTTCTCTTCGGTGGTTGAGCGTATTACTTCTTTAGGCAATATGGTTGGTGAACCTTTGCTCGACAGGAATGTATTTACCCCTATAATAGGAAACTCGCCTGTGTGTTTTTGCATTTCGTAATACATACTTTCTTCTTGTATTTTATTACGCTGGTACATGGTTTCCATGGCACCTAAAACACCTCCACGTTCGGTTATTTTATCAAACTCGCTTAATACGGCTTCTTCTACTAAATCAGTTAACTCTTCAATAATGAATGAGCCTTGTAACGGATTTTCGTTTTTGGCTAAACCTAACTCACGGTTAATAATTAACTGTATAGCCATAGCACGTCTTACCGACTCTTCTGTTGGTGTAGTTATGGCCTCATCGTACGCGTTGGTGTGTAATGAATTACAGTTATCGTAAATAGCATATAACGCCTGTAAGGTGGTGCGTATATCGTTAAAATCTATTTCCTGTGCGTGCAGTGAGCGGCCGCTGGTTTGAATATGGTATTTTAACATTTGTGAGCGCTCGTTGCCACCGTATTTCAGTTTCATGGCTTTGGCCCATATTCTGCGGCTTACACGACCAATTACTGAATACTCAGGGTCTATACCGTTGGAGAAGAAGAATGATAAATTAGGTGCAAAATCATCTATGTTCATTCCGCGGCTTAAGTAATACTCTACAAAGGTAAAACCGTTTGAAAGTGTTAATGCCAGCTGGGTAATAGGGTTGGCTCCTGCCTCGGCTATATGGTACCCGCTTATTGAAACGGAATAGAAATTACGTACGGCATTATCAATAAAATATTGCTGCACATCGCCCATTACGCGCAATGAAAATTCGGTAGAGAATATACAGGTGTTTTGTGCCTGGTCTTCTTTTAAAATATCGGCCTGCACGGTACCGCGTACTTGTTTTAAGGTATCGGCTTTTATTTTCGCATATACATCGGCAGGTAAAACCATATCGCCTGTTACGCCTAGTAACATTAAACCTAAGCCATCGTTACTCTCCGGCATGGCTTCGTTGTATTTAGGGCGTGTGGTTCCTTTGGCTTTGAAAATGGCTTCTATTTTTTTATCAACTTCTGCTTCCAGTCCATTGGCTTTTATGTATAATTCGCATTGTTGGTCAATGGCGGCATTCATAAAAAAGGCACATATAATAGCTGCCGGACCATTGATGGTCATGGAAACGGATGTTTTAGGGTCGGCTAAGTTAAAGCCTGAATATAGTTTTTTGGCTGCATCTAAGCTCCAAACGCTCACGCCTGAATTACCTATTTTTCCATATATATCGGGTCTGTGGTCAGGGTCGTTTCCGTATAGTGTAACGGAGTCGAAAGCGGTACTTAAACGTTTGGCGGGCATACCTTGCGATACGTAATGGAAACGTCTGTTGGTACGCTCAGGCCCGCCTTCTCCGGCAAACATACGGGTTGGGTCTTCGCCCTCGCGTTTAAACGGATATATACCGGCTGTATAAGGAAAATCGCCAGGGAAATTTTCCTGTAATGCCCAACGTAATATATCGCCCCAGGCTCTGAATTTAGGAACAGCTACTTTGGGTATTTGTGAGTGTGAAAGTGACTCTGAATGGGTTTTAATTTTTATTTCTTTGTCGCGTACTTTAAATACGTAGTACTCGTTGCGGAATAAATTCTTTTTTTCTTCCCAGGTTTCGAGCAATATTTTATTGCGCGGGTCAAAGTTTAATTCAATGTCTTTATAAGCTGCTTTTAAGGCATCAATTAAAGCGGCATCGGTATTTTTATTGGCTGATAAGGTTTCAATAGATAAACGCAAGGCAAATAACTTATCTGCTATTTCTACCTGTTTGTTTACCCATTTATCGTAGTTCCTGTTGTTTTCACTTATTTCTGATAAATAGCGGGTACGCGATGGCGGAATAATATAAATTTTCTCACTCATCTCTTCGCTTATATGGTAGTTTGATTTTAAATCGGCTCCCGAGCGTTCTACTATTTTATCCATAATGGCCTTGTACAGGCTATTCATGCCCGGGTCGTTAAACTGGCTGGCAATGGTGCCGTACACAGGCATTTCATCAGGCGATTTATCAAATAACTTGTGATTGCGCTGGAATTGTTTTTTTACATCGCGTAAAGCATCCAAAGCACCTTTTTTATCAAATTTGTTGATGGCGATAATATCAGCAAAGTCCAGCATATCAATTTTTTCTAACTGGGTTGCTGCTCCATACTCCGGAGTCATTACATATAAGCTGGTATTGCTATGTTCTATAATTTCGGTATCGCTTTGCCCTATACCTGAAGTTTCTAATATAATTAAATCGAAATTGGCCGCTTTTACTATATCAACTGCTTCTTTTACATATTTTGATAAGGCTAAATTGCTTTGGCGGGTAGCCAGTGAACGCATATATACACGCGGGTTTTTAATGGCATTCATACGAATACGATCGCCTAATAAGGCACCGCCTGTTTTACGTTTACTTGGGTCAACGGAAATAATAGCTACTGTTTTGGTTTTAAAATCTAATAAAAACCTGCGTACCAATTCATCAACCAACGATGATTTACCTGCTCCGCCTGTACCTGTAATACCTAAAACAGGAATGGTGCTGTTGGCTATGTTTTTTGATATTTCGTTGTGTTGTTCAGCAAATGTTTCCGGAAAATTCTCCGCTGCTGAAATGAGCTTGGCTATTGATTTATAATCTTTGTCTTTTAAATGTTTTACTTCGCCATTTAAGTTGGTTCCGGTAGCAAAATCGCACTTTTCCAACATGTCGTTTATCATGCCTTGTAAACCCATTGCACGCCCGTCATCCGGACCATAAATACGGGTAATTCCGTACCCGTGCAATTCTTCCATTTCCTCCGGCAGAATGGTTCCGCCTCCTCCTCCAAATATTTTAATATGGCCACAACCTTTTTGTGCCAATAAATCGTGCATAAATTTAAAGTACTCCACGTGGCCGCCCTGGTATGAGGTCATGGCTATTGCGTTGGCATCTTCCTGAATAGCAGTATCAACTACCTCTTCCGCACTTCTATCGTGGCCTAAATGAATAACCTCGGCACCGCTTGCCTGGATAATTCTGCGCATAATATTGATGGCGGCATCGTGTCCATCAAATAAAGCGGCTGCTGTTACAATACGAATTTTGTGCTTTGGTTTATATGCTTCTACTGTTTCCATTAAATTGATAAATTGAAAGCACAATTATAGGGAAAATGCCAATAGTTTAAGCATAAAATATGGGATTATTCCGGGCCCGTTTGGTGGTTGTTTTACAATCAGAGAATGGTTGATATGTTACGCTTGGGAAATAAGCACACGGGCTTGTGTAACTGCTAAAAATTGAATTAAAAACCTGGCTTGATTTTATTCCTGCAATGAAATATTTTTGTTGCCAAATAAACGCCTCTGTTACTCAAAACCATAGGTCAATTGCCTGACCTTGTTTAAGATTTCATTTACTTTTAAACTCCTTTGTTAAGGGGTTTATGCGCTTATGTCTAAATCTTAAACAAAAAAATAAAATGTATCAAATACAATCAGAAAGACTAATCCTGATGGCATTGTCATGCGAGGAAGTCGCTATATTATCAGAAAGCCGTAACAAGCTGGAAAGTTTTTTAGGTCTTCATTTATCCAATCTTCAATTAAATGCAGACGATTCTTTTTTAGAAGAATTGTCTGCAGCTATAAGTGACTATATTTTACCTATGGTTAAAGCCAACCCGAACAATTACCAATGGTTTACACATTGGCTTATTGTAAATAAATTGGAAAACACAGCTATTGGTGGCATTGGCTGTAATGAACTCCCCGATGAAAACGGGCAGGTGATGATAGGGTATTATATTGATAAAAAGTACGAAAACAAAGGTTATGCAACGGAGGCAACAAGTTGCTTAATTCAATGGATGATAGAAAACCCGGACTTAAAATCAATTATTGCTGATACGCTGACAGATGGTATTCAATCGCAAAAAGTGCTTCAAAAAGCGGGATTTAAGTTATTGGGTCCGGTAGCAGAAGGCATCAGGTGGATTTATTCAAAATAGACTCACACAAAAACAACATCCGTTGGATGTTGTTTTTGTTTAAAAATCATTTGTGAAAGGCTTGTTTATTCATTGATTAACAGAGCCAGTGAAAAAGGATGCAGTTCTGCTGTCATCACTTTTTGCATAACGGCAGGGTCGCTGTTCATTAATTTTTTTGCCGCTTCTAAATTTTCTGCATTAAATACTACTATACCGAAATTAGCCGGATTATCCTTGGTATAGTCTGTTTTTCCCGCCAATATTACCTGACCTTCGTCCTTCAGCTTTTTCAATTGGGTAAAATGAGCTGTAACTATTTTACGTGTTTCATCGGTCCAGTTAGCCTCATTTTGGTAGGTAGGCGTTAGCTTAAGCACATAAATAAATTTACTCATTTTGGTTGCTGTTTGTTTTGGTTTAGGGATTTGTTCTGTTTGCGGTGCCGATTGCCCGTATGCTGTTAAAACCAGCAGGATGAGCCCGACTATTGTTGTTGTAATTTTTTTCATATTAATGATTGTAGGCTAAAGGTTTATGTAATTATTATCTTTAAGCAAGTAAATCATTTGCTGTTTTGTTTCCAAATTAAGAGTCATGCTGTGTTATGGTAAATTTTGGATAAATGGTTAATTAACTATCAATTATTTATAGCTATTTGCAGTATGATGAAACGCGTTTTTATTGCCCTTATATACCTTTTTGCTGCTCAGGTAATTTCTGCTCAAAACACCATTAAACAAGGAAAAATATTTTACGAAATGGATTTCCCTGATATTCCGGCCGATCAAAAAACGGCTATGGCTGAAATGTTACCGAAGGATGCTACTGCTTATTTTAAAGACGGCAAAACGCGTGTGGAAACACCCATGCCTTTTGGTAAATTAATTATTATAAGAGACCCTAATAAAAAGCAGTTTCTGTTTGCCTTTAACAATGCAGACCGTAAAAAGAAAGTAGCCTTTATTAAAACCGATGAGGAAATAAAAAAGATGCTGAACGACAGCAACAAGTTCCACGTTGATATTGAAATAACGAAAGAAACCAAAAAAATTGCCGGTTATACGGCTACCAAAGCCATACTTAAAATGAAGGTAAACGGACAGGACATTGTAACTGAATGTTGGTTTAGCAAAGAAATTCCGAAAATAAACATGGGTGGTGAGCAGGATGATGTTTACAGCAAACTGGATGGCGGCTTATTGGAATACACTACCATACAAGGTGGTATTAAAACCATTATGCGTATCAGGCAAATAGTACAGGAAGAGGTAAATGATAAATTGTTTGAATTGGGCCCATCGTATAAAATGGTTAATAACGAAGAGGAACTGGCAACAGAAATGCTGAAATAAGTGTTTCCGCTTAAGAAGCTCTTAAATGCTCAATGGAAAGGCCATTGATAAAACCCAGAAAGTCTTCCATCTTTTTAATTAAACGCACATTGGACGGCAGGTTTAAATCAGCAATCATAAACTGGTAACCGGTCACTAATACTTGCGAATCCTTCCATTTCTGGCTTAAAAAATCAACCAATTCCTGCATCGAAATTTTTAAGTTACACGAAGTAGCTATGGTAAAAATATAATCGGGAGCCTCTGTATTAAAAGCTTCCTTTAAGTCGCGCAAAGGTACATCCTCCCCCAGAAAAATAACTTCGTGGCCCCGTGAGCGGATTAAGAAATTGGCAAACAACAAGCCTATACAATGATTTTCGCTTTCGGGTAAAAAAAGTAAAAACCTTTTTTTGCAATGGCATAATTTACCTATCTGGCTATCAATAGCCACATATAATTTCTGCTTAATAATATTGGAAACAAAATGCTCATGCACAGGCTGAATAGAGCCTATTTGCCATAAAATACCTATTTCATTCAGCAGAGGCATTAATATTTTAATAAAAGTTTGCTCTAAACCGTATTGTAAAATATTCTGATCCAGCTTTTGGTGAAAATCCTGTTCATCAAAACTCAGCATAGCTGTTATCAATGCTTTTATCTGGGTTGAATATTCATTCTCCTGCGTAGTTAGCTTTACCACCAATGCCGCTATATCGCAATGGTTGAGTTTGGCAATTTCAGAAATTTTAAAGTT
>CAYTWI010000025.1:0-36717 GCA_964442045.1 uncultured Bifidobacterium sp. | reverse complement strand
GTCCTGTGCTCCTCCATACTTAGTGTTGTTGCTTAAACTTAAGCCATTGTTATACCATTGGTAGGTATAATTACCCGCACCTAATACAGGGTTTAAATGTAAGTTGCTTCCCATACAGGCACCTGTACTGCCAACCGGGGCTATCAATTTAGGGCACTCGGTACTGTACTTTACTAAAAATGCATCGCTAGTTCCTGTAGATTGAGTAGAGAAAATCTGGCTATTGCCACTTAAAACATTAAAGTTTACTGCACCAATATAAGTTCCTGTTAGGTATAAGTTTCTTTGCTTATCAATGGCAATTCCTGTTATGGCATCGTTATTGGCAGCAGCACCTATTTTATAACACCATTTAACGGTACCTGATGAGTCTAACATGGAAAAGAAACCATCGCTTAGCGTATTTAAAGTGCCACTATTGTTTAAAGTATTGCTACCATAAGTTAAAGTAGCTGAACTAAACTTACCACCTACATATATGTTGGCCGAGTTATCTAAAGTTATATCGCTTATTTCATCAGTCCCCAGTCCGTCAAAATCGCGTACCCATATAAAGCTTCCGGTATTGCTTAACTTTAAAACAAAGGCATCATTAGTATTATTGATTGATGAAAAATTATACGTAGCAGGACCCGGATCAAAATCAATAGTTTGTGAGTAGCTGCCCACTATATACATATTGCCCGCAGCATCCAATGTTAAATCGGTCATGGTATTAATACCTGATCCAAACTGAAAGGCTGTAATAAAATTACCTGCAGTATCAAACTTAGCTACGAAAAAATCTCTGGAACTACCTGTTGCCCCTGTTAAGGTAAACACACCTGCATCAGGGTTAAAATCTACAGCCCCCTGAAACTCACCTGCTACGTATATAAACTGACCTCCATCGTATGCCAGTGCTTTTACTACTTCGGTTCCTGTACCTCCAAAACGTTTAGCCCAGCGGTTGGTTCCGGTGGCGGTATAACTTACCAAATAAGCATCGGTAGCCCCGGCAGAAACCAAGTTAATAGCAGGTGATGCCTGGTACACTTGTGTACCCGCAAAAGCACCTGCAGCAAAAACATTCCTATTGGCATCCTCTATAATACCTCCCGGTATTTGGGAGCCACCACTTAATCCGTCTAATGATTTACGCCAGGCTAAAGTACCGGTAGTACTATACTTGGCAAAATAATGTTGTGCGCTGTTGTTATGTAAACCTGTGGTATAACTAATACCATCGGCAGCGGTGTGTATATGCGTGCCTGTTTCGGTTAAGTTATAATGGTATGGTGTAAACCATTGGTAGGCCGCATCCTTACTATACTTCATTACATAGGCATCGTTACTATAATTACTTAATGATATACCAGAAGCAAACTGCGGAGTAGTATTTGGCAAATCAGGATAATACAAATAACTTAATGAGGTGATGAATGTTCCCGTAGTATAAGCATTGCCCATAGAGTCGGTACTTACCCTGCCAGTAGCTTCATTAGCACTCTCGGAGCCCATTCGTTTTTGCCACATAAACTGTGGCTGTTGTGCCACTGCTTTAAAAGCAAACAACACAAACAGTAACTTGATAACAATTTTAGTTTTCATAAAATAAACAGATTTCATGCACCAAAATTCAACCCATACTATTAGCATCGTTTGCTTCAATTCATGAACAGCACCTATTAATTTATAAGTAAAGTTTTTTTACCCTTTATGTATTGGAAGTTACTGCTGTTTACTTTTTATGAACTGAAACCTACCATTAGTAGAAAGCCACCCCTATATTTCTTTAATTCCTATAACCTTGCAGGTAATTAGCAAAAAAATTGAGTAATAACGAAGAATATTTAACTTGCGCTGACGATATGGCAACAAAAAAGTACAGCGCTATTATTATTGACGATGAGGCAAAGGCAAGACGTATTATGGAAACGCTTATTGCTGAACATTGCCCTGAAATAGAAGTGCTGGAGTCGGCCGAAGATGTACTGACGGGCATTAAAGCCATTAATAAACACAATCCCGAAATTGTTTTTTTAGATATTGAAATGCCCGGCTATACAGGTTTTCAGCTACTCGATTTTTTTGATGATATTCAGTTCTCGGTCATATTCACCACGGCATATAGTGAATATGCCTTGCAGGCATTCCAGGTATCAGCTATTGATTATTTGTTAAAGCCCATACAAATTGAAAAGCTGGTTGATGCTGTAAAAAAAGCAACCAAGTATAGGGGCAATACCCAAATGACCCAAAAGGTAGAAACCTTAAAGGAAAACCTGGAGGAAAACCAGGTTAAAAAAATAGCCTTACCTATGTCGCATGGGTTGGTTTTTGTTTCCGTAAAGGATATTGTATACTTAAAAGCCGATGGCAGCTATACGCATTTATTTATGCAGGATGGAACCAAATATTTTATCAGCAAAAAGGTAAAAGACTTTGAACCTTCACTCACCCAAACAAATACTTTTTTCCGAACGCACCGCAGCTACCTCATTAATATAGATTATATAAAGGAAGTGGTAAAGCAGGATGGCGGGCATGTAGTGATGGAAAATGGCGATATTGTTCATTTGGCCAGGGAAAGGAAAGAAGAGTTTTACGCATTTATTGAAAGAGCTAAAATCTAATTACAGCTCTTCCGCTTTTATTCCAACAACACTTATGTAAATAAAAAAACGAGGCTCCCTTGCGGGAGACCTCGTTTTAGCCTATGAAACAATTACACCTCTACCCCAAAGTGTAATATTATATATTATAACGCATCATGTATGTGTTTGTTTGCTCGTTTCGGAAAAAATCTTCTTTTGATTGATTCTGAGAGCAATAACATGACAGGTACTAATATTAAAGTTAAGAGCGTGGCAAACAATAATCCAAAAATCATTGTCCAAGATAATGGTCCCCAGAAGGCAACACTATCACCACCAAAGAAGATATGCGGATTACCATGTGTAAATAAAGTCACGAAGTCAATATTTAAACCTACCGCTAACGGAATTAAACCTAACATAGTAGCTGATGCTGTTAGTATAACCGGGGTCATACGTGTTTTACCAGCTTCTATAATAGCTTCTTTTGTTTCCATCCCGTTTTCTATCAGTATCTCAGTAAACTCTACCAGGAGTATTCCGTTCCGCACCACAATTCCCGCCAGCGCCACAATACCTATACCTGTCATCAAAATAGACATATCCATTTTGAAAATTGAGAATCCCAATAAAACTCCAATAATACTAAAAATAATTTCACTTAGTATAATTATTGGTTTAGAAATTGAATTAAATTGTGTAACCAAAATTAAGAAAATTAATCCTAACGAAATCATCATGGCATTTACAAGGAATGAACCTGTTTCTGCTTGTTGCTCTTGCTCACCTGTCATATCCACCGTCACTGCTGATGGTAAGTCGTATTTGGCTACCGCTTTTTTAACCTGTGCTACTACCTCATTTGCATTGTAACCGGTTAATACATTCGACCCCAAAGTTACCATACGTTTTTGGTTTTTACGTTTAATACCACCATAAGTTTGACTGTATTTTAACTTAGCAACCGATGATAATGGAACCGAACGTAACTGTCCTCCCATATTCATATCGCGGTAAGTAATTTTTAAGTTCATCAATGCATCAATATTGTTACGTTGTCCTTCGTTATAACGAACCTGGATAGGGTAATCATCGTTTGCATCTTTAAATTTCGATACTTCAATACCAAAGATAGCACCACGTAAAGCTTGTCCGATTTGAGCAGAAGTAATACCTTCACGGTTAGCACGTTCTCTGTCTATTTCAATTAAAATCTCAGGTTTGTTCGTAACTAAATCCGATTTTAACTCTTCTACTCCCGGTATTTGCAGTGAATCCAAGTAACGTTTCAAATCTTTTGAAACACTGGTTAACTCGTTAAAATCATCACCTATAATCTCAATATTAACCGGTTTACCTGTTGGAGGACCACCTTGTTCTTGTTCAACAGTTATTTGTGCTCCCGGAATATTTCTCACTGCGTTTCTAATTCTATCTAGGTATAGTAATGTTTCTTCGCCATTGCGTTTTCCAAACTCCACAAAAGCAACGGTTACTTTACCCAAGTGCGATTGAGCGCCCGCCTCAAACTGAGATGGATCTCCGGCACCAATAGCCACATTAGAAATTACAGACTCTACTATTTTATTGCTATCACCAATCTCTTTGTAAATTCTTTCCTCTACCAGTTTGGTAATTGAATCGGTTTTTATCTGGTCGGTTCCAATAGGCATTTGAATATAAGTATATACAAAGTTAGGTGAGGCCTGAGGGAAGAAAACTATTTTAGGTGAACGTACCGCTACTAAGAAGAAACTAAAGAATAATAAACCAATAGTACTTAATAAAATCCAAACCGGACGTCTGCCTGCCAAACACCAGGTAATTAATTGTCGGTATTTTTCTTGTATTGCAGGCCATGTTTTATTTTGGAATTTGCCGATGGTTTTGTACAACACAAAACGGTTAAAGCAATACAACAAATAAATTACTACAACAAAATTTCCTACACCAAAGCTTCCTGACAAATATGATAACAATGCTATTACGCCAAATACAACCGAAGTAATTTTAAAGCCTTTGGTATTTTTACGTTGTGCTTCTTCCTCTTCGTGTGTTTTCATAAAATCAACCGCAAACACCGGGTTAATAATATAAGCTACCAATAACGAAGCCAATAAAGTTATAATTAAGGTTACCGGTAAAAAGAACATGAATTTACCAATTACACCTTGCCAGAAAGCCAAAGGAATAAACGGAGCTAAAGTAGTTAAGGTTCCTGAAAGTACCGGTAAAAACACCTCGCCTGCCGCCAGCTTGGCCGCTCGTTTAATAGGTACTTTTCCATTTTCGAAAATACGATGCGTATTTTCAATTACCACAATGGCATCATCCACCACAATACCCAATGCCAGCAAGAAAGCAAATAACACAATCATATTTAAAGTAAAGCCTAAACTAGGCAATACTAAAAACGCAACCGCCATTGATAAAGGTACTGACATAGCCACAAACAAGGCATTAGTAGCACCCATAAAAAACATTAAGATTACTGTTACCAATATAAAACCAATCACAATCGTGTTAATCAAATCGTGTAAAGTAACACGTGTTTTATCTGACTGGTCACCGGTAATGGTAATTTTTAAACCATCAGGGAAATGACTTTCTTTTAACTCCTCAGTCAGTTTCCTTATTTTATCACTGGCGTCAATTAAGTTTTGACCGCTCTTTTTAACAATGTTTAAGGTAATTACATTTTTATGCTCTAAACGTGCAAAACTTTCCTGCTCTTTAAAGCCATCTTTTACTTCAGCAATATCGCGTAAGTATACTATTGCTCCGCTACCCGAACGAATGGTTATATCAGCTATTTTTTTAGCATCGGCATACTGTCCAATTACGTTAATCTCACGTAACAAACCATCCATTTTTACACTACCGCCACTAATGGTTACGTTCTCGTTTCCTATGGCCTGCATTACATCATACATGGTTACATCAGCCGATTGCATTTTGTACATATCAAGGTTAATCTGCACCTCTCTGTCTAATGCACCTACTATATCAGCACGCGTAATTTCTTTTAAGCCTTCAATCCTGTCCTGTAAGTCTTCTGCAAAAGCTTTTAATTTATATAACGGATAATCGCCTGATAAATGCACATACATAATAGGCATTTGCGACACGTCAATTTCCATTACCGAAGGCTCACTGGTAAGCACCTGTGGTAAATCTTTACGCGCTTTATCTACCTGGTCTTTTACCCTTTGCTTCGCTACAGGTATTTGCACATCGGTATTAAACTCAACAGTAATTAAACTAATATTCTGAATGGTATTACTTGTAATTTTTTTAACACCTGAAATTGATTTTAAACTCTTTTCCAAATGTTTGGTTACAATGTTCTCCATGTCCTTAGGCGATGTTCCCGCCTGAACAGTACTTACTATAATTTGCGGAAATACTACCTCCGGAAATTGCTCTTTTGGCAAGCCATTATAACTCATTAAACCGGCTAAGGTTATAATAATAGTCATAATGTAAATGCTTGTTTTGTTATCTATAGCCCAGCTTGAGGGCTTAAATTCTTTTATTTTATCTAGCATATTTTTTGCTTTTAGCTTTCAATAAATTGTTTTGTGAAAAACATTTACCTTAAGCAGTTGTGATAATTTTTACTATCGTTCTAATGACTAAAATTTAATTAACTCACCATCGTTTAAGTCGCTGTAACCTTCGGTAATTAATTGCTCGCCTTTTGTTAAACCACCAATTATCTCCGCTTTATCGTTATAGGTTACACCTACTTTTACCGCACGTTTTCTTGCTATGATTCTATCACCCTCTTTTACCGCAACAAATACATGGTTTTCGCCATCAGCATTCTGAATACAATTAACAGGTATTACTATTACATCGTTTTTAGCGTAGTCAATAATTTTAACTACAGCAATCATGTTTGGTAAATAACTGTTGTCACTAGGCAATTCTACTTCTACACTAAACGTTCTGTTTAAAGCGCTGATACCTTTTCCGCTATAAGTAATTTTAGCATTAATGGTTTTATCAATATCAGGGAAAGTAATTTGCACATCGTTTCCTTCTTTTATTTTGTTGGCATAACTTTCAGCTACATCAGCTTTTACTTTTAACTTGTTAAAGTTAACAATAGTAAAATAAGGTTGTCCCGGAGCTGCTGTCTGGCCTATTTTTAAATTTACAATGTCTATAGTTCCGTTAACCGGTGATGTAATTTTATACATAGCCAACTGTTCACGTACTGAAGCAATTTGTTGCTCCAGTGATTCTTTATTGGCTTTGGCTTGTTTGTACTGTATTTCAGAACCTACTTGTTTTTCCCATAAGGCTTTTTGCTTGTTATATAAATCAGTTACTAAACTTAAGTTAGTTTCCATTGATTGTAATTGTTTGCGGGTGGCATTTCCATCCAACTCGGCTAATAACTGGCCGGCTTTAACTACCGAACCCGGTTTAACCAAAACGCTTAACACCAATCCCGGTACTTTAGCACTAATGGTCGTATTTTCATCACCATCAACTCTACCTTGTACATCAACAAAATGTTTGAAATTTGCAGTTTCAACATTGCTAATAGCAACGTTTACTATTTTCTCGCGCTTTTCAATTTTAGCACCGCCTGCTTTTATTTCGTCTTCAAGCGTTTTAATGTTGGTAGCTAAAGTAGCTTGTTCCGCTCTTAATTTTTCAAGCTTCGCTTGTTTTGCTTCAATCGTATCTTTACCTCCGCATGAGGTTAGGGCTATCGTTATGATTGTTAAAATAGCAATTATTAATTTTACGTTTTTCATTTGTATATTATTTTTATATTTTCTGTTTTTACTATTACTTGCCTATGGCTCTTTTCAGTTCAATTTGTGCATTTAACCAATTGTAAATTGAAGTTAGATAATTAGTTTGTGCCTGCTTCAAATCATTATCGGCATTGGTTAACTCCAATGATGAACCAACACCTTCTTTTAATTTCATACTTGCTTTATTGTAAATATCCTGAGCTAAATTAAAGTTGTCTTTTTGAATTACTAATTGCTCTTTAGCTCTTTCGTAACGGCTTTTTGCGTTAGTTCTGTCTAAATCAATTAAGTTTTCTACCATCTTTTTAGTATTGGTAAGTTTTTGTCCGTTTAGCTTAACTTGTTGAATTTGGGCTGACTTTCTCAATCCATCAAATATTGGTACGTTTAATTGTAGTCCAACTAAACTACCATCGAAAAACTTTTTTCCTAAATCACTAAACTCCACACCAAATGTATTGTAAGTGTAATTTCCAAAAGCTGCTAAACTTGGCAAGTAACCGTATGTATAACGTTTTCTATCCAAGTTATTTAATTTTTCAGCTAACAAAATTTTGCGATACTCTATGCGGTTTTCATAACTCACTTTTTCATTGCTAACAATACTATTTTCGTTAACCATTAATTGATTTAATTTATCTGTTAACTCAATTTTATCACTCACTCTTAAACCCATTTGCATCTTTAAGCTATAATAAACCAATTCTCTTTGATCTATTAGCTGACTGTATTGCGTTTGTGTATTGGCTAGTGTTAATCTTAATCTATCAGCATCAATTTTTTCAACTAAACCATTTTTATATAATTCATTAACATCAAAATAGCTTTTTTCAATACGTTTAACTGTATTTTCAAGTAACTGAATATTTTCATCAATAATTAAAGCAGCATAATAACCTTTGGTTACATTATTCTCTACATCAATTTCCGTTCGTTTTATATCTATTTTACTCATTTCTACGAACTCTTTTGCAGCTTTCAAGCCTAAGAAAAATGTTCCGTCAAACAACAATTGACTTGCCTGAAGCGTATTATTCCAAGAGTATGGAATACCTTGAGGAAAAGATAATGTTGGATTTGGATTAGATGGTGATAAAAAGGGATTTGGAATTTCTACAGAAGGAACTTTAATAAAATGATTTAAAGCAGATGTAGCATTAACCTGAGGTAATCCATTTGCGGTAATCTCTTTTACTTTTTTTTGTGCTATTTGTTCATCAAGCACTGCATTTTTAAGTGAGTCATTATTTTTAAGTGCAAAATTAACTGCTTCATTTAACGAAAACTTTTTTGTTTCATTATTTTGTTGTGCAACAGCCAAATTTATACCCAATAAAACACTTACTATTACGATAATACTTCTAGTAATCATATTTCTATTTTATGTTATTGTTTTGGTTTTCTATTATTTTATTTAATTTTTTTAATCCTTTATCGGTACAAATACCTCGTAAATGATATTTTAAACATTCCATGTGTATGTAATGAAAATCGGATGATATATCCTGGTAAAGTTCAGGCGTCATTACCAATTCAATATTGTGTACATATAGCTTGGCTATGAGTAGCTCGTTTATATCTGTTCGGTATAAACCCAATTCCTGTCCTTTTGAAATATTGCTAAGTATATTTTTCAAAACAAACTCTAAGCGGAACTTTTCCATTTTATCCCAGGCTGACTTAAAGTATTTGCGTAAGTCAAAAAGTACCGCCACATTAACTTTACGCTGATTTTTAGTAATAGACTTACTCATTTCAAACATAAACTCAATAGGGTCATAACCTTCCTCAATTATCCTGTTACAAACAAAAGCATCATTATCAATATGAGCCTGAATAGTTTGGTTAACCAAATCATTCTTGTCTTCAAAGTATTGATACAATGTTTTTTTTGAAATGCCTAATTCGCGAGCAATATCATCCATGGTAATGCTTTTAAAGCCATATTTCATAAACAGGCTTTCAGCTCCTTCTAATATTTTGTTTTTGCTTTCCAATTTCGGTACGTTTAATTCGGACGCAAATATGAAAAACTTTTTTTACACTGGAAACTTTTTTTATAAAAAAAGTTTCCAGTAGTTTTTAAGTTTACAGAGTACTTTATTTATCAGTGCTTTACAGATATTTATTGTGTTTTTGTTTGACTTATCTCATGCCAGTCATAAAGCCATCAGGCGTTAACAGTATATTTATAATCCAGTAATTAACGTTAAAGTTATACTTATTAAGGCTTCTTAAGATTGAAAACATAATCCTCTAATAATTAAGGAGTCAACAATTAAAAAAAATAATTTAATTACGCTTGTATAAATTATACCACCATTTACATAAAAATAGTTATTTTGCTCACTGATTTAGGGCGCCTAAATCATAGAAACAAAATTTTAATGGTCGGTTTTTGCAAATAATGAAAAATATAAGAGCAGTTTTAGTTGACGATGTAGAAATGATGCGTATTACCTTGAAAAAGGTATTGGAACAGTTTCCACATATTGAATTAGTTGGAGAAGCTTCTACTTTTGATGAAGCTAAAAATGTAATCAATGAACTTCAACCTGATTTATTATTATTAGACATTGATTTAAACGGACTAACCTCCATTGATTTGATGGGGGAAATTAACTGCACACCTAAAATTATATTTATAACTTCTCACGAAAACTTTGCCGTAAAAGCATTTGAATTAAATGCTGTTGATTATATTTTAAAACCAATAAGTGCTTCGCGTATCAGCAAAGCCATCGAACGTATTACCGCATCATCTATTGCCGAAGAAACTGAACTGGATCAGGATTCAGATGAGAAGTTTCAGTCGGATCAGATTATATTGTTGAATTTTGATAATAAAATGAACTTTATCAAAATAAAAGACATCAATTATATTGAGGCATATGGTAACTACACCAAAGTATTTATGACCGATGGCAAACTGAGTATTACCTATAACTCTATTAAAAACTGGGACGCTAAACTACCTTCTGATGTATTTATTCAGATTCATCGCTCTACTATAGTTAACTTATTAAATGTACTAAAAATAGAAAAGTGGACCAACGATACGGGTAGATTGTATTTAAAAGGGATTGAAAAACCATTTGAAATAAGCAGAAGCTATTTCTTCCAGATTAAGAAAAAATATAAGATGTAGGCCTTCCCCTGATTCTTACTTCGTATCATATTACCTTATACTTTTAATTTAATAATTATCTTACTTGATTACTTTCCTATATTAAATATAGGATTTATATAACTATTAGTTTATATAGTGTAAAAGATAACACTTTTAATAGTTCATTTTTGCATACTGAATATCTGTTCAGTCTATAGCGCTGATTGCGCAATTGCAAATCCCAAACTAAATGATTTTTAAAAAAACAATTACAATGCTGGCATTTATTGCCTCTGTTGCTTTCACTGCCTGTCAAAAAGATAAAGGTACAACTCCGAGTACTTTATCTGACTCTCTTTCAATAGTATCAAGAAGCCCGATAGTTAATGCCACAAATGTGCCTATTAATAAAACCATTACAGTAAGTTTTAGCGAACCTATGGATGCTAATACTATTAACAATAATACCTTTACTTTAAAACAAGGAAACAACACGATTGCGGGTGTGGTTACTTATACTAATCTAACCGCTGCCTTTAAACCCAATTCTCCTTTAAAACAGAACACAGTATATACAGCTAGTGTAAGTACCGGAGTTAAAACATTACTGAATGTTTCATTAAAAACAAGTACTTCCTGGGATTTTATAACAGGAGATGATTCTGTTGGCCTGATACCCGTTTATCTGGGCACAGCCGGAAACTATGTTATACTGGCTAAAACCGCTATTAACAATAATCCTACTTCCACTATAACCGGTGACTTGGGATTAAGCCCTGCTGCCACCTCCTATATAACCGGATTTTCATTAGTGGATGCCACCGGATATGCTAACTCATCGCAGGTAACAGGAAAAGTATTTGCAGCAGACATGGCTGTTCCGACTTCCAATATTTTAACCGGAGCCGTTAATGATATGGTTACTGCCTATAACAATGCTGCAGGCCGCTCAATACCTGATTACATTGAATTAGGAACAGGTAATATTGGTGGCAAAACATTGGTTCCAGGTTTATATAAATGGACGAGCACTGTTACAATACCAACAAACTTGGTTATATCAGGCAGTGCAACTGATGTATGGATATTTCAAATTGCAGGTGACCTTAATGTAAGTGCTGGTGTAAATATTACCTTAAGCGGTGGAGCCAAACCTGAGAATATTTTCTGGCAGGTAGCTGGTGAAGCAGTAGTAGGTACAACAGCCCACTTTAAAGGAGTAGTATTATCTCAGACTGGCATCACGCTAAAAACAGGTGCTTCATTAAGTGGCCGTGCGCTAGCTCAAACAGCTGTTATTTTAGATGCAAGTACGGTTACAAAACCATAAATTATAAAATCATCTTTATAAAAAAATCCGGAGCTAAACACTTCGGATTTTTTGTTTTATATACAGAATAATGGTAAGTAATTTTATAGCAAGCTATACCTGCCTACAATACCTAAAGGTAACTGAATACCCGATTTACCCTGCAGAAATAATTCACCAAAATCTAAATCTTTGTTTTGTTTAAAGTTGTTCTCTATTAAATTCTGAACAACCAGCGCACTTAATCCCAATGAGTACACATTCAGTACTAAAAAATGATTATTAGGCTCCAGTATTTTAGCTACATCACCCAACAATTCATTAATACTGTTTTCCAACTGCCAGCGCTCACCATTGGCTCCAATACCATAAGCCGGAGGATCTAATATAATACCATGGTATGTTTTACCTCTTTTTACTTCCCTTTTTACAAACTTCATCGCATCTTCCACTACCCAACGTATATCTGTTAAGTTTGATGATTCCATGTTTTCTTTGCTCCATGTTATTACCTGCTTAACGCTATCAACATGGGTTACATCAGCTCCGGCAGCTTTAGCTGCTATGCTTGCTCCGCCTGTATACGCAAACAAATTTAAAAACCGGGGTTGCTCCCCTTTTACTTTCTTAAGGTTGTCAAAAATATAGTCCCAGTTAGCGGCCTGCTCCGGGAAAATACCCACGTGTTTAAAGGAGGTAAGCGATAAATTAAAGTTTAAGTTTAGGTCTTTAAAAGTGTAGTTTAGTTTCCACTTATCAGGCAGGCTTTTTTGTTTTTTTATCCAATCGCCATTATGGCTTGTTTTAGATTTAAAGGTAATATCGGCCAGTTTATTCCATTCCTGCTCGCTCCATTTTTTACTCCACAAAGCCTGAGGCTCCGGCCTGCGCAATGTTAAGTTGCCAAATCTTTCTAGTTTTTCAAAATCGCCACAATCTAGTAACTCATACTGTTGCCAATGCTTGGGTGTAAATGTTTGCATAAATAAAATAGTGGGTACAAATATAGGTATTTCATTTTGCAGTTTATACCTGAGCGGTATCTATATTCCGCTACTCCATTACAAAGGTCCTACCTTCATCAGCTATTTCAGTATTGGCAAACTGAGCTCTTGCTTCCTCTAACAAAGGTTGTAAATCATCGTAACGGGCACTAAAATGACCTATAATTAATTTCTTAACACTGGCCTTGCTGGCTACTATTCCGGCTTGTTTTGCGGTAGTATGCATGGTATCAACTGCACGCTGTAACTTATCATGCAAAAAAGTTGATTCATGGTAAAGTATATCAGCCTGACTAACCGATTCAATTACTCTTTCATCGTAAATAGTGTCGCTGCAATAAGCATAGGTTATGGGATTACCCGGATCAAAACTGAGTAAGTCGTTTTTAATATGTGTTTTACCATCCGGACTTAAATAGTCCTTTCCCCTCTTAATATCGTTAAAATGGGTAAAAGGTACTTTATATTTTTCGCAGGCCTCCGTATTCAATTTACGTAACTTGCTGCGTTCCTGGAACAAGAAACCGGCTGTTGGCACTCTATGAAACAACGGAAATGAAATTACTTTGTAATAAATGTTTTCAAATAACACTTCCGTTTTATTAGGGTCAATAGTATGGTAATGTAATTCAAAATAAAACTTGGTTTCGCTATACTTAAAAAAAACATTCAATATTTCAAACAACTCTTTAGGCCCGTATATATGCAGTGGCGTTTCCCGTTGCAGTAAATTCATGCTTAATAACAAACCGGGTAAGCCTAAAATATGGTCGCCATGTACATGGCTTATAAATATCTGGTTAATGCGCGACTTTTTGATTTTATATTTTTGTAACTGCATTTGTGTTCCCTCACCACAGTCAACCAAAATATGATGGTCGAGTATGTTTAAATACTGCCCGCTGGGATGCCTGTTGGGAGTTGGCGATGCACTGCTGTTACCTAATATTGTTACTTCGAAAGCCATAATGCAATGCTACAAATTTTACGGCTAAAAACTACTATTTCAATTTAATAGTTGCACTGATCATTTTATGATCGCTAAAGCTTAATTCAAAAGGTTTATAGTTTACAATCTCAAAGCTTTTATCTGCCAGTATATAATCAATACGGAAAGAAGGCATTTTGCCTGTGTAAGTAGAGCTAAAACCTGAACCGCTTTCTACAAAAGCATCTTTCATATCTCCTCTTATTAAATTGTAAGCATAACTTGCCGGAGAGTCGTTAAAATCGCCTGTTATAATTACTTTGTAAGGCGACTCATCAATGAATTTACGAATAGCCTCTGCTTGTTTGGAGCGGGCTATAAATGCCTTTTTAAGCTTATAAGCTATATGTTTTACATTAAACAAGCTAATTTCCCTGTCAGGCTCTTTTAAGCCTTCTACAGCCTGATAATCTTGCTTTTCAAAAGCTATTGATTTAAGATGCGTATTGAGAATTCTGATGGTATCGCCTCCTTTTGCTATATCAACAAAAACAGTACAATTACCTCCACTATTTGTTCGCTCTACAAAGCCAGATTTAACAATAGGAAATCTACTCATTATGCTAACACTATAACCCGTAAAAGGCTTGGTTATTGCATTCAAATTAAACTTGTAAAAACTACTATACTCTGTAAATAAGCGCTCAAACATTTTTTGGTCTTTTTTGGTGTTATAGGAAACAAATTCCTGGAAGCAAAAAACATCCGGTTTAATATGGTCTAATTGATCAAAATAAATAGCAGGGTCATATTCTATATCATCCAGTGCGCCAAAAGCCCTGGTATTAAAATCAACTATATTAATTGAATTAGGTACCTCCTGCTGCTTTACGGTACCAAACTGAATAAATCTTTGAATAGTTGTAATACCTATTAAAATAGCAATAAATGAGTATAGAAATTTGAAACTGAAAGTAATAGCCCAGTAGATTATAAAAAGAAAATTTACAATTAAAATGATAGGAAAACTAAGACCCAAAAATGCTATAAACCAAAATTGGCTGGGACTGATATAGGCCGCTGAATAGGCACCAAATAAGGCCAACACAGCAACTATATTTAAAATTAAAACCAACCATGAAAATATTTTCATTTTATTTTTAATAGTTTAAGATAAAAAGTGAGGCAAACAAACTTTTTTAAATGTGAATTACAACATTTTGATTAAAAATTTTAATACACGGATTCCCTAATTGTTTCCTAATTGTAAATAATGCTTTGGAAAGCAAAATTTAACAAAAAACATCGTTGCAAACCCTATATTTGCTTAACATATAAAAGGCAAGGTAATCAATTTGAAACTATCAATAGTAATAGTAAATTATAATGTAAAGTATTTCTTAGAACAGGCTATACACTCCGTAAAAAAAGCATGTGTTGGCATTGACGCTGAAATATTGGTAGTTGACAACCATTCCGTTGATGGCAGTTGCGAAATGATTAAACGGAAATTTGCCAATGACGTAGTTTTTATTGAAAACAAAGAGAATGTAGGTTTTAGCAAGGCAAATAACCAAGCCATTAAAATTGCTAAAGGCGAATTTATTTTATTGCTAAACCCCGATACGGTAGTTGAAGAACAATGTTTCCATAAAGTTATTCAGTTTATGGAGCAAACACCTGATGCAGGAGCAGTTGGTGTTAAAATGATAGATGGCTCAGGAAAATATTTACCTGAAAGTAAAAGAGGCCTCCCTACACCGGACGTAGCTTTTTATAAAATATTTGGATTGGCAGCTTTATTCCCAAAATCGAAAAAGTTTGGCAAATACCATTTAGGCTACTTAAGTAAAAATCAAACTCATAAAGTTGATGTACTGGCCGGTGCATTTATGATGCTTCGGAAATCGGTTTTAGATAAAATAGGATTGCTGGATGAAGATTATTTTATGTATGGTGAAGATATAGACTTAAGTTACCGAGTTACTAAAAGTGGCTACTTTAACTACTATTTTCACGATGCCACCATTATTCACTACAAAGGCGAAAGCACAAAAAAAACAAGCGTAAACTTTGTTTTTACCTTTTACAAAGCCATGATTATTTTTGCGCAAAAACATTATTCGCAAAAACATGCGCAAACCTTTGGCTTTCTGATAAACTTTGCCATTTACATAAGAGCAGCTGCGGCTATTATTACGCGCGTGGCAAAAGCTACTTACCTTCCTTTAATTGATATGATTTTAATTATTGGCAGTGTATTTACTTTAAGCCGTGTTTACTCTATATACAAATTTAATATACCAACAGCTTACAGTTTTAATACGGTACTCATTAATAGTATAATTTATGCTGTACTATGGATGTCGGGACTTTATTTAGCGGGAGCCTATAACAAACGAAAGACTTTTTTAAGTGTAAGCAAAGGGGTTTTGGTCGGCTCACTGGCCATAGCTGTTTTTTATGCCTTTTTAAACGATGCTTATCGCTTTAGCCGTGCTATCATAGTACTGGGAACAATTAGTACTATTATTACCAGTTACTTTGACCGCTTTGTTATGTTTTGGATTAAGAACGGCAAACTGAGTTTTAGTTTTAGCAACAGGTTAAGAACCGCTATTGTTGGAAACTATAATGAAGTAAGCAGAGTTCAGGATTTATTGGTAAAATCAAAAGCTAAAGCTGATTATTTTGGTTTTATAGCTATTGATGACAATAACAATTCTGATAACCAATATTTGGGTAATGTATCGCAACTGCACGAGATTGTTGATTTATTGAAAATTGAAGAAATTATTTTCTGCTCTAAGGATTTGGCGGCTTCGCAAATTATAGAATGGATGGGTAGAATGAAGCAACAGGAAATTTTATTCAAAATTGTGCCTGAAGAAAGCTTGTTTATAATTGGCAGTAACAATAAAAACACCCCTGGCGATTTCTATACCATTGAGTTGAATTTATCGCTGAGCAAAGCATGGGAACTACAAAAGAAAAGAGCCTTTGATGTGTTGTTTGCCATTTTTGTTTTACCTTTTATTCCTTTGTTTACTTTAATCATAAAAAACAAAATGCAGTTTATTAAAAACTGGACGCAGGTTTTATTAGGCGAAAAAACATGGGTTGGTTATGCGCAAGCCGATAATATTAAATTGTTACCAAAATTAAGAGAAGGGGTTTTAAATCCGATAAAGGACCTGAGTGGTAAAAGTTATAACCAGATTACCATTCAAAAGTTAAACTTCCTTTACGCTAAAGATTATTCTGTAGAAAAGGATTTTCTTATATTAATTCGTTCTATCAGAAGCTGGGGTAATTAAAGTACTACCTACCGATTACTAGTATAAATAAAAAGGGACTTTGAAAAATTCAAAGTCCCTTTTTATTTATACTTATTTTAATATCAATTATCCAACATAGTTCACGGTTTTTGACTCTCCATTTAATTCAACCTTGGTTAAACCATGTGCAGCTAAACCTTTCATGGCTTTATCCCATTGTTTGCCACTTAAATTAGCTGCTGCTTGTTTTAAATCGGCCAAAGGCATGCTCATGTTTGGTTTCAATATTTCTAAGATTTGTTTTTCATCAGCAGTCAAATCCAATTGTTTTTTCTCAGGGCGCATTTGAGGAAAGAACAACACATCCTGGATAGAATGTTGGTTGGTTAATAACATAGCTAATCTATCTATACCTATTCCTATTCCTGCTGTTGGAGGCATACCGTATTCCAGTGCCCGTAAAAAGTCATGGTCAATAAACATCGCTTCATCATCACCACGTTCCATTAATGCTACCTGGTCTTCAAAACGTTCACGCTGATCTATCGGGTCGTTTAGTTCTGAATAAGCATTGGCTATTTCTTTACCATTTACCATCAGTTCAAAACGCTCAACCAAGCCCTCTTTGCTTCGGTGTTTTTTGGTTAACGGGCTTAACTCTACAGGATAATCTGTTATAAAGGTTGGTTCTATAAAGTTGCCTTCACATTTTGCCCCAAAAATTTCATCAACCAATTTTCCTTTACCCATACTTGGTGTAGTTGGAATATTCAATTGTTTGCAGGCTTCACGTAATTGTGCTTCATCCATACTGCTTACATCTATTCCTGTAAACTGCTGAATGGCCTCATATATTGGCAAACGTTTAAAAGGTGCTTTAAAATTAATGGTTTTATCGCCTACGGTTACTTCTGTTGTACCATGCATTTCCAAAGCAATCTTTTCTAATAACTGCTCTGTAAAATCCATCATCCAGTTATAATCTTTATAAGCTACATAAAACTCTAATACGGTAAACTCCGGGTTATGAGTTCTATCCATACCTTCGTTACGGAAGTTACGGCTGAACTCATACACAAAATCAAAACCACCTACTATTAAACGTTTTAAATAAAGCTCGTTGGCTATACGCAGGTAAAACGGTACGTCCAATGCATTATGGTGTGTTGTAAACGGCCTTGCAGCCGCACCACCCGGAATATTCTGCAATACGGGGGTATCAACCTCTAAGGCACCATTGTTATTCAAAAAATCGCGAATGGTTTTAATCATTACACTGCGTTTTTGAAAAGTTTCTTTTACATGCGGATTGATAATTAAATCTGCATAACGCTGGCGGTAACGAAATTCAGGATCGGTAACGGCATCAAAGGTTTCGCCTTCTTTTTCTTTTACAATAGGAAGCGGTTTAATTGATTTACTCAATACCTGCATGGTTTTGGCGTGTAATGAAATTTCGCCTGTTTTGGTAGTGAACATATAACCGGTTATACCAATTATATCGCCTATATCAATTAGTTTTTTAAAAACGGTATCAAACAAAGTTTTGTCTTCACCCGGGCAAATATCATCCCTGCGTATATATACCTGTAATTTGCCTGCACTATCCTGTAATAAAGCAAAACAAGCCTTTCCCATATCGCGAACGCTCATTACGCGACCAGCAAAAGTTACCTGCTTCATTTCTTCGCTTTCATTATTGGCACTATACTTTTCCTTAGCCTCTACTGATGAATGAGAAATGGGAAACAATGCAGCCGGGAAAGGGTCAATACCCAACTGGCGCATATCCTGTAGTTTTTGTCTGCGTAATAATTCTTGTTCGCTTAGTTGATTGCTCATAAATACTTTAAAAAATAGAGGGGCAAAAATAGTATTTCTACACTTATATACTTTACTTTTATTTGTACCTCATTAATACTTAAAAAAATAGCCGGTTTCTATTCAAGAAACCAGCTATCATCTTATAAAATGTTACTCTTTGTTAGTTTCTTGAATAGTTTGGTGCTTCCTTCGTAATGCGTACATCATGTGCATGGCTTTCCTTAACACCGGCTGAAGTAATTTTTACAAATTTTGCTTTTTGTAAATCGCTGATAGTTGCTGCACCGCAGTAACCCATACCTGCCCTTAAACCACCTACAAACTGGTAAACAACTTCTTTTAAGGTACCTTTAAACGGCACTATACCTACAATACCTTCGGGAACTAATTTAGCAATTTCGTCTTCTGCATCCTGGAAATAACGGTCTTTGCTACCTTCCTTCATGGCTTCAATACTACCCATTCCGCGGTACGATTTGAATTTACGCCCTTCGTAAATAATGGTTTCTCCGGGGCTTTCTTCTACTCCTGCAAACAATGAACCCGACATAACTGAGCTGGCTCCTGCTGCAATGGCTTTTACTATATCTCCACTGTAACGTATTCCACCATCTGCAATAATAGGTACACCACTGCCTTCAATGGCTTTTGCACTTTCGTAAACAGCTGTTAACTGCGGAACTCCTATACCTGCAATAATACGTGTAGTACAAATTGATCCGGGACCAACCCCTACTTTTACAGCATCAACTCCTGCATCAACAAGCGCTTTTGCTCCACTGCCTGTTGCTACGTTGCCTGCAATAATATCAATGCTTGAGAATAATTTTTTAATACGTGCTACTTCATTTAATACGCCACGTGAATGACCGTGTGCAGTATCAATAATTACTACATCAACACCTGCTTTTACCAAAGCATGTATTCTTTCTTCTGTATCGGCAGTTACACCAACCGCAGCTCCTGATAATAAACGTCCGTGTTTGTCTTTACAGGCAAACGGATGGTCTTTTACTTTTAAAATATCTTTATAGGTAATTAATCCTTTTAGTACATTGTTGTTATCAACTACCGGAAGTTTTTCAATTTTATATTGCTGAAGTATTAATTCGGCTTGTTTTAAATCGGTGCCTTCAGGTGCAGTAATCAATTTTTCTTTGGTCATTATCTGACTAACAGACTTATTCATATCTGTTTCAAAACGCAAATCGCGGTTTGTTAAAATACCTACCAGCTTGCCGTTGTCGTTTATAATAGGAATACCACCAATTTTATTCTCTGTCATTAATTTGTGTGCATCGCGTAAAGTGGCGCTATCATGCAATGTAACAGGGTCTAAAATTAAACCGCTTTCGCTTCTTTTTACTTTACGCACCTGATCGGCCTGGCGGTCAATGCTCATATTTTTGTGCATAATACCAATGCCTCCTTCCTGCGCAATAGCAATAGCTAAGCGGCTTTCGGTAACAGTATCCATAGCAGCTGAAACTATTGGAACTTTTATTTGGATATTACGGGAAAGTTGAGTTGTAGTGTTTACCTCACGCGGCAATATTTCCGAGTAAGCTGGTAAAACTAATACATCATCGTAGGTTAAACCCTCGGTGTAAAATTTTTCAGAATGATTAAGCATAGCAAATAATGGATTGGGTTTATTATTTGCGGTGCAAGTTTACGCTTATACTTTTAATATTTTAAATTTATTTTCAAAAAAATATACTTTCTAAGCATTTACAAGCTTCTACAGTTTTTGTAAGCTCGAGAAATTGTAAATAGCTCTTAGCATTTTTTCTTTTAAATCGTCAGGGTTAAACGGCTTTAAAACATAATCGTTCATACCTGCTTCGTAAGCGGCATTGCGTAACATGCTTTCATTGGCTGCTGTAATGGCTATTATAGGTAATTGCATGTAATATGGCTCGTTCATGGCCCTTATCGCTTTGGTGCATTCTATACCATCCATTTCGGGCATTTGAATATCCATTAATACTATATCGTACCTGTTCTCTTTTATTTTTTGGAAGCCGCTTACACCATTATCGGCTACATCAAAATTACATTTCCATTTTTTCAAAAACTGTTTCAATATCATTACATTAATTGTGGTGTCTTCTACTACCAATACATTACAGTTTTCTAAAGAAACATTAATCGGGTCAATTTTTTGAATTTCTAATATGTTATTGCTTTGTACTACTTCAAAATCTATATCGAAATAAAAGCGACTGCCTTTGCCTACTTCTGACTCTACGTGTAACTGGCTGCCAAATGCTTCTATTATTTTCTGACAGATAGAAAGCCCTAAACCTGCTCCTTCTACTCTCCTTGTGCTTGAATTATCAATTTGTAAAAATGCTTCGAAAATATCGCGTTGTTTATTGGCCGGTATACCAACCCCGGTATCTATTACTTCAAAACGGTAGGTTGTTTTAAAGTTTCCTTTTTGTAATGGATAGGCCACTAATTTAATATAACCTGTTGTTGTAAACTTAACGGCATTACTCAACAAATTACCCAAAACCTGGGTTAATCGTAAGGAATCTGATTTATAGATGGCATTTTCCGTAAAGTCGTAATCGAGTATTAGCTCAATGTTTTTGTCTCTGGTTTTAACCATAAATAAATCAGCCAATCCTTTTAAAATCTGGTTAAGTCTGAACTCTGTGAGGTTAAACTCTGAATTACCATTTTCTAAACGGCTGAAATCTAAAATATCATTTATTAAACGAATCAATTTATCGCTTGATATTTTCATCAGGTTGATATTTTCAATATGCTCAGGACCGATATTGCTATTTAACAACAACTCGCAAACACCATTGATGGCATTAAGCGGGGTGCGTACTTCGTGGCTAATGGTACTGGTAAAGTCTGATTTTACTTTCAGTGCTTGCTGTGCCTGTAGCTGGCTTTTTAATATTTGCTCATTTTGGGCATGCAATGCATTATTCTTAGAAGCCAGTTGTTTTTGGCTTGCCACTAATAACCGGTTTTGGTTTCTTATTTTGAGGAATGAAAAAGTTAAAAATATAAAACCAACTATAAGTACTATGCTCATTATAATTAAAAAGGTACTTACTAATGACTGGTTTTCTTTTTTGGCAGTGGCTACTTCTTTTTCGGCAGCTTTTTGCCTCATTAAACTTTCTGTTTGAAGATCTTTTAATTTTATCTGGCCTTCTGCATCGCTTATTTCCTGTAAAATAGCATCTTTCAGCTCTGTGTAATTCAGGGCTTGTTTTAAATTATTTTGTGCTTTATAGCACTCTATGTACTTATCATATACGCCAACAACCGCTTTCTTGTTTTTTGTTTTCTGCGCTATATAAAGGGCTTTTTCTAACAGAATAAGGGCTTCATTGTAGTGCCCGTTTTGTATATTTAAATCTGCTAAATCAACAAACGAATTACGCAGGCCATTCTCATCATTTATTTTTTCTCTTATTTCAAACCCTTTATTCAAAAAGGCTTCTGCGGTTTTTAAATCATTTAGGCCAAGGTAACAGGCTCCAATATTATTATAGCATTCGGCTATATTTTTTTGGTTGCCTGACTGTAAATCATCAACCAGTACTTTTTTAAATTTATCGAGGGCTAAAGCAAATTTTTTCTGTGCTAAATACAATGTGCCTAAATTGTATTCCATTAAACTCAATTCGCTCTTCGTAGAAACTGCCAGCTTATAAGCCATCAGTAAAAACTTTTCTGCCAGTTTATAATTATCCATGGCATAATAAACCAAACCTATGTTGTTAACTGATTTTAAAATATAGGTTGAATCGCCTACGGCACTGGCAGCATTGTATGATTGGAAGTAGTAGTATAATGCCTTGGTATAATTGGTTCTGTATTCGTAAGCTATTCCTAAATAGTTATTGGCTCTGATTATATTTTTAGGTGTAGTCTTATATTTTTGAAAATGTATGAGGGCTTTGTTCAGGTATATAATGGCTGAATCGTAATTGGAATTTTCGCAGAAACCAATGCCTAAGTAAAGGTAAGCCTCATTCAATCCTTTTTCATAAGTGGAGTTATTAGCCAGTTCAATGGCTTTTAATGAATTTTGAATGACCATTTCTGGCATATCAAGCGAAATGGAAGATATTCGGTTGTATAAATCAACTCTTGTTTCTAATTTATTTTCGCCACTCAGCTTAGCCAATAAACTATCTCTCTGCTTCGCATTGTCTGCAAATACAGCCACCCCCCAAATAAATCCAAGTATTAAAAAAAATCCTCTTCCCACTTATTAATAAATCAGGATGTGAAATTAAAGAAAAAAGCATTATAATAAAGATTAACATTATAAGCAGCCTTTAAAAAGCTAATTATGTGTGAAATATTTATGCTAGCTGAATCTCGCTGTCGCTAATAGTTATTAATTTCTGTCTATACAGTATTCCAATGGCTTTCTTAAACGTTTTTTTGCTCATATTAAGCTGTTTTTGTATCTCCTCAGGAGAACTGTTATCATGCAGGTTAAGCACACCTCCCTGCTGGTTTAAAACACCTAAAATATACTTGCTGTTTACATCTATGTTTTCGAAGCCAATTTTTTGTAAGCTTACATCTATTAAGTTGCCTTCTTTTATTTGTTTTACATAACCAGTTAAAGCATCGCCAACGGCTACTTTGGTATAGATTTCATTTTTATAAATTAATCCTTTATGCTTTAAATTAATTATTACAAAATAACCAAACTCTACTTCTTCGTATATTACCAAATCAACTTCCTCATTAAACTTCAAACCATGGTCTTCATTGCTTAAAAACGAATTTATTTTTGAACTGGCTATTAAACGCTGACTACTTGTATCAAGGGTAATATATACCACATAGTACTTGCCCAGTACCATTGTTTTGGCTTGTTCTTTAATAGGCACGAGTAAGTCTTTATCTAATCCCCAGTCTAAAAAGGCGCCAAATTTAGATACATCAACTACTTTGAGAAATGCAAAACTATTAACCGTGGCAATAGGTTTTTGTGTAGTTGCAACAGGCCTGTCTTCTGAATCGGTATAAACAAACACTTCCATTGCATCGCCTATATTTAAGGGCCTGGGTGTATACTTTGCAGGTAATAAAACCTCTTCGCCTGACTCATCTACCAGGAAAAAACCCAGTGTGCTGCCTCTACCTACCTTTAAATTATTATACTCCCCTATTTGAATCATGCGCGGTTATATTAGGCTTCAAAATTATTTAAATTTTATAAACCCCCGTCAATTTATTTTTTTGTAAGATTGCGGGCATAATAAATGAACTTTTACTTTGACTAAACTAAGTGTTAATATAAACAAATTTGCTACCATAAGAAATGCACGGGGAGGCAACAATCCCAATCTTATTCAAATAGCTGTTGACTGTGAAAAATTTGGAGCTGATGGCATTACGGTTCATCCCAGGCCTGATGAAAGGCATATACGTTATACGGATGTAATGGATTTAAAAGAGGTTATTACTACGGAGTTTAATATTGAGGGTAATCCTTTTGAAGACAAATTCGTAGAATTGGTATTGGCCACAAAACCTACGCAGGTAACGCTGGTACCTGACAATACAAACCAATTAACCAGCGACCACGGCTGGGATACGGTAACTAACTTATCGTTTTTACAGGATATGATTAAAACTTTTAAAGGGTTCGGTATCAGGACTTCTGTTTTTGTTGACCCTGTTATTGATATGATTGAAGGTGCAAAGCTTTGTGGTACTGACAGAATTGAATTGTATACGGAAAGTTATGCCCACCAATTTGAAAATAATAAAGAACAAATAATTGTTCCTTTTAAAGTCGCAGCAGTCAGGGCGTATGAATTAGGCTTAGGTATTAATGCCGGACACGATTTAAGTTTACATAATTTACAGTTTTTCAAACAAAATATTCCGCATTTGGCGGAGGTTTCTATTGGCCATGCATTGGTTTGTGATGCACTTTACCTGGGCCTTCACAACACTATTCAATTGTATAAAAACAAACTGGCCTAAGTGTTTATTGCTTCAATTTTAAATTTTATTTTAAGAAAAATTGATTTTAAGAAAATATTTACTTAATTTAGCATTACAAACAACTAACAAATAAATATAAAGACTGTCTTAAGAAGTGATTTTTAAGGCAGTTTTTATTTTGTATAGTAGTACCGACAATTGTATTTTAACTGAAATATACTTAAACAAAAAGCCCGTCAGTAAGTGACGGGCTTTTTGTTTACAATACTATTGTGCTATAATGCTGATGGCGGTTCCTCCGCCCGGTGCTAATTTTAGCATGAGCTTTGATTTTGATGTGACTGTTATTTTTTCAATAACGTATGCTTCGGGATTGTTGTTCCAACTGGCATCATCTGCATCGCGGTAAATAGTAGCTGTATATTTTTTTCCCTTATCTAAAAAGCTAAAATCCATGGCTAACTGGCGTGCATTTTCATCGGTTATACTTCCTAAAAACCAATTGTTGGTTCCTTTGGCTTTACGGGCTATGGTTAAATATTCACCCGGTTCGGCATGTATTACTTTGGTATCGTCCCAATCAACGGCTACATCTTTTATAAACTGAAATGCATCCGGTTTAGCTTCGTAGTTCTCGGGTAAATCGGTTGCCATTTGCACAGGGCTATATAGGGTTAGGTATAAGGCTAACTGCTTGGTTAAGGTAGTATGGACCTGTTCTTTTGCATTGGGGTAATAGTAACTTTTTTTAATTTTAAATATGCCGGGCGTATAATCCATTGGGCCTCCCATTAAACGTGTAAATGGTAAAATGGTTTCGTGTTCAGGCGGATTACCTTCGCTCCAAAAATTAAACTCTTGCCCGCGTGCCGCTTCGGCTGCCATAAAGTTTGGATAGGTGCGGTGCAAGCCTGTAGGGCGCACGGGCTCATGGGCCACTACCATTATATTGTATTCGGCAGCTTTTTTAATGGCACGTAAATAATGGTTTATCATCCACTGTCCGTCATGAAACTCGCCACGTGGTATAATACGGCCTACGTAACCTGATTTTAGAGCATGGCTACCCACACTGGCCATTAAACGATAGGCTGTATCCATATAACGCTCGTAATTGGTTACGCTTCCGCTTGTTTCGTGGTGGGTTATCATGCCCACTCCTTTGCTTTGTGCGTATTCGTTTAGGCCTTTAAAATCGTAATCAGGGTATGGGGTTACAAAATCAAATACGTCTTCTTTCCATTTGCCAAACCAGTCTTCCCAACCGGTATTCCACCCTTCCACCAATACGCCACCAAAACCATTTTTAGCCGCAAAGTCTATGTACTTTTTGGTATTTTCGGTAGTGGCTCCATGTTTGGTTTTTACTTTTTGTTTTCCATCTGAACCGGCATCACTGGCAGCTTGTGTGCCTGCAAAATCCCAGGTTGAAAGACCCAAATGCATTTCTAACCAAACGCCCACGTATTTCATGGGTTTAATATAACTGGTATTGGTCAATTGTGATGGTTCGTTTAGGTTTAAAATGGTTTTTGATGCAATAATGTCTCGTGCATCATCACTGATTATAATGGTACGCCAAGGGGTTTGACAAGGGGCGCGCATATAGGCTTTATTACCTACAGCATCGTTTGCTATTTTGGATGTTGCCTCGAATGTGCTTAAATCAAACTGCAAATCCATAGCGGGGTAATTGATTAAAGCGGCTTCGTGTATATTGATGTAAACATTATCTTTGGTTTTAATCATTAAAGGGGTTTGCACAAATGCACCTTTAATAGGTGTAGCTGTAAATATAGCCCCATCGCGTTTCTTAGCTAATTTTTCTATTTCTGATATTTGAGAGGTATTGTAGGTATATTCATTGGTATCGAAATCACCCGGCATCCACCAAATTTTATGATTGCCTGTTAAGTTAAATGTGGTTAACTCATCAGCTACTACAAAATGGAACAGGTTAGGTTGTTCAGGAAATATATACCTGAAGCCTACTCCATCATTAAATACCCTAAAAACCAATTGCATAACTCTTGGCTTATCCGTTTTTTCTTTCAGGGTAATGGCTATTTCTTTGTAGTTATTAACAATGGTTTTGGTTTCGCCCCAAACGGGTTGCCATGTTTCGTTAAAGGTACTTGAATCAACTCTTAATACACTAAAATTGTTGAGCAAGTCGGTTTGCTCATTTATTTTAAAACCTAGTTTTGATGTTTCAACAACGGGTTTGTTTTTATAACTTACTTCATAAACCAAAGCACCTTCATTGCTAAGATGCAGGGAAAGGGCTATTTTTTTATTGGGTGAGCTTACCGTAAAACTTTGGGCAAATGCTCCGGCTGAACCGAGCATTACTAACAGACAATACCATTTTTTTATATTCATACTTGTTTTCTTTGTAAACGAAAGTAATAAAAAACGATAATAAATTAACACTTGCTATTGGCTGAAAATAGTTTGCGCAGGTAAAGTATTATTTGAATGTATTGCTCTTTATTAAAGTTGCCATTATGCCTTGATAGCCCAACGCAATTTTGCAGAGCGTGCTCTTGGGTTACTGCCTATTTCCTGTGGGGTAGGGCGTACAATATCTTTTGCTATATCACTAAATATTCCCTGACGGTAAAAGCTCTGGAATGCTTTTTTTACGCGTCTGTCTTCGCCCGAATGAAATGATAATATGGCTACACGTCCATTTGGAGCCAATGCATCGGGTAGCTTGTTTAAAAACTCATCTAATACTTCAAACTCATTGTTTACTTCAATACGCAAAGCTTGAAAACATCTTTGATTGGCTTTTTTGATACGCTCTATCTTTTCGCCTGGTGAAATATGGTCTAATGCTTCCTTAATAATGTCTTTTAACTGTGTGGTCGTTTCTATTACTGCTCCTTTTTTTAAATGGCTTATAATAGCTTCGGCAATAATATCTGCATCGGGCTCATCTGCATTCTCCATGAGTATGGCTTCCAACTCATCTTGCGATACTGTTTTTAAAAACTGACTGGCGGGTATACCTGCCCGGGGGTTTAACCTTAAATCTAATGGTCCATCCATTTTTAATGAAAAACCTCTGTCAGGATTATCTATTTGCATAGAGGATACGCCTAAATCTGCCAATACAAAATTGAGTGGGCCTGCTTCTTCGGCTATCACATCTATGTTGGCAAAATTGGTATTGCGGGGAAAAAACACATCGGGGCCAAAACCTAAATTCAATAAACGATTGGTGGTTTTGGGTAACTCAATAGCATCTACATCGGTGGCAAATAATTTTCCGGCAGGCACTAAACTTTTTAATATTTCGGCACTGTGCCCGCCATAGCCCAGCGTAGCATCTAAACCTACCTGGCCCGGCTGTACCTGTAAAAATTCCATTATTTCGTTTACACAAATGGAACGATGCATACCTGCCGGAGTATTGCCTTTGCGTATTATTTTTTCTACATCACCGGCATACTTTTCGGGTTGCAGCTCCTTGTACTTTTCTTTGAATGCTTTTGGATAGGTACCTTTATACCTGACTCTGCGTGGTGGTTTTGAACCCTCGTTTTCCATCGGGTAAAATTAATAATTATCTTTAAACGTGCCTGAAAATTTTGCCATGCGTTATATACCATTTCTATACTTTAACGATTTATATCAAATTCCTTTTTAAAAGTATAATCTTACTTTTGGTGCATTAATTATTTACCACTCAAAAAAACAAAACTATGGAAGTAAGGGACAGCAACGGAACATTATTGGCAGAAGGCGACTCTGTGCATGTAATTAAGGATTTAAAAGTAAAAGGCTCTTCATCGGTTATTAAAAGGGGCACTGTTGTAAAAAACATTCGCTTAACAGATAGTGAAGAGGAAATAGAAGGCCGCGTGGAAAAAACTACGATGGTTTTAAAAACCTGTTTTTTGAAGAAATCATAGTAAAATATGGTTGGTGCAGACACACAACCACGGACAAAAAAAGAGATAGTTATGTGGTTAATTTTAGTTTGCTTATAACTTATAAAATGCTTTTTTGTACCTGTAAAATTTAAAGCTATTATGACAAAGCAGGTTGCTATTGCCGAAGACTGGAAGGAGGTATTGAAAGACGAGTTTGACGCGCCTTATTTCAATAACCTCGTTGCCTTTCTGAAACAGGAAAAACAATCCGGTAAAATAATATATCCACCGGGGCCACAAATATTCAGTGCTTTTGAGCTTACTGCATTTAAGGATGTACGTGTGGTAATTATTGGGCAAGACCCTTATCACGGAGCGGGACAAGCACACGGCTTGTGCTTTAGTGTAAATAAGGGTGTGCCTATGCCACCTTCTTTACAAAATATTTTTAAAGAGTTACAGGCAGATATTCCTGAATTTACGGTACCTGAACATGGCAACCTAAGTGAATGGGCAAAACAGGGTGTATTGCTGTTAAACGCTACCTTAACGGTTGAAAAAGATAAGGCAGGCTCTCACCAGGGAAAAGGCTGGGAACAGTTTACTGACAAGGTAATCAAATGTATTTCTGAAGAGAAAAAACACGTGGTGTTTATTTTATGGGGTAAGTTTGCGCAAAGTAAAGCAGCCTTGATTGATGAAACAAAACATCTGGTATTGAAAGCAGCTCATCCTTCTCCTTTTTCTGCTTATAACGGCTTTTTCGGATGCAGGCATTTCAGTAAAACAAATGATTATTTAATACAGCAGCATTTGAAACTGATAGTTTGGTAAATGGTCTGTGTTGTTGAGTTTACAAACTATCTTTTTTCGTTTTATGCACGTAGTAGTCGCTTTATTATGGCTTGGCTACAGACTATGGACAGATAGGTTGTTTTTAATACCGATTGGTAAAATAATTTTTGCTTAAACAAAACCGCCCAAACTTTGCAGCTTGGGCGGTTTTGTTATGATTGCTTTAATGGTTTTTGATATGCTTGCGCTAGCCAGATTTTTTCGCATTGCAAATGCTTTTAGTTGTTAAGTGCGGTTTGCAAAACCGCACTGGCTACTAGTGGTGGAATATCCGCACTGGCGGGCATTCTTCAATCAGAATTGTATCATTTTCTTTTTTTCTTACTGCTAATTCGATAAGCTTACTTTTTACTGCTACCCTGTAAATAAAGTTAATACTATCATTAAGGCTCGCCTTTATAAAAAAAGTGTCTTTATTTGTATGATAATTAGTGCCACCAGAAACATACCTAAGTCCAGAATTACTACCTTTACATTGATAAATTAAACTATCACCTTCATATATTTTAACAACATCATTACTATCAAACTCACTTGTTACTATTATTCTAATATCTCCTTTTCCTAGTTCGTTACTATACTTATTATGGTAATAATTACGTTTAGCAGAATTTGTTAGAAAAATACTACCACATGAGGATAGTATGAGTATTATAAAAACAGTTAATTTCATATTTACAATAATAAACAATTTACAATGTTCTTGGATTTTTCATAGGATGCTTAGGAGTACTATCCGTTGGTTTAAATACTTTATTTACTAAATTACTTATATATAGAATTGCCAATGTTCGTCAAAAGTTTTTTATTTCTTTCATCTAATATAACTTTCAACAACAAAAACCAAGCAGCTACTTTTGCAATATCTTAATTTCTATTCTCCTGTTTAAGGCTCGGCCTGCTTCGGTATTGTTATCGCCTATGGGATTGGAACTGCCAAATCCTGCTTTTTTTATTCTTTGTTCTGCTATGCCGTTTTCAATTAAATAATTGGCTACTGCTATAGCCCTGTTTTCTGATAAAAGGGTATTCTTTTCTTCGCTACCTATATTATCGGTATAACCTATTATTTCTATCATTAAGTTAGGATTACTTTCCATGGCTTTTAACAAAGATTGTAATGCACGGGTTGACTCAGGAAGCAGGTCTGATTTATTGGTTGCAAAAAATACTTTTTTTAAAATTAACTGGTCGCCAATATGTAAAGTATCTGTTTTTATTGGTTGTACTATAGGTTTATCTGCCTTGTATTGGCAATCACATGCTGATGAATCTGTTATTTCAACCAAGCTAATATTATCAATATAATAATATGTATCCAAAAAAGGACTTTTATGTTTTTTTACAACGGGAGTAAGTTGCATGGCTGTATCAAAATAACCGATGGTAAAGTATTTTTCGTTGCCATTTGCCTGGATTGTTTTGCAAACATACATCCAGTTTTTTTTATCACGCATTAAACTATCCTCAGCATAATCTAAATTATAATAAGGTACATTTTCAAACATCTTATTGTCCTTTTTGGCTGTGATAGCCTTTGGGGTTAATGAAAAGTTTAAATAGGGTGCTGCATATTCATCATTATGGTCATGTAAAACATTAGCAGACAAGCAATATATTTTATTGGCTTTTAGTTTTTCTGATAGTTTGACTTGAACATATTCAACATGGATATACTTATTAAAATTAGTATTTCCTTTATGTAAATGCAAATGTAATCCAACACAATAATTATCCGCAAATCTTTTATCAATAATCCCTGTATATTTATAATCAGGCGTAGCGTAGTTAGGTTTTTGCCAAGTAGATAAACTACCCAATGATCTTAACGAAAAAAGATGATTATGCTTTTCAAAATCACCATTAGGGATTAAGTTTTGGCCATCAACAAATATTGTTTGCAACACCAAAAGTGCTGCAAACAATATTTGTAATTTTATTTGTCTATTATTTTTGCAAGCCATGATACCATCTAAACAATAAACCCCTATCGATATCTCTTACAGGCACATATTGTTTAACTTTAACATAAAAATGTACCTGATAGCCCACAGAGTTGGTGTGAGCCGTAACCGTAAAGGCTGTGGTTTTTCTGAATACAGGATTATTAGGCAGCCCTCCAAGAACGTCAGCAATACCATTTAACATTACCGCAGCACCCGCTTTTAATGCTGGGCTACTCAATATTCCATATTTGAATACGTTATAAAAATAATTATTTTCAATTAAGCTTGTTGGACCACCTGTAGCTGTAGAAGTAAGCGGACCAATAGGATCAATTGGAATACGTGTTGACGAATACATTGGCACTGAGGTAGACCCAACATCACCCGCTACAGAAAAGTAACCCGCATCTGATTGTGAAGTATAATTTACTATCAACCTTGTATTCCATAGTTTTTCAGAAGAAATACTGGTAGGCATACTATAAAAATACTTATTACCCACCTGGGTTGGAGTCAATTCAATCCAATCAGATATTTCCCATCTTCCTGATGGTGTTTTTATATGATTACCGCTTGATGAACCAAATAATCTTTTAACGAAATTAACTGTTGACTTAACTGCATTTCCAAACCACCCCGAGTAATTATCATTTACTTTTTTCCACCTGTCTTCTGTTAAGCTATTATATCCAAAATTTCCTCCGGTAATATTTCTGAAAAATGTACCAATGTTGGTTAAAACATTTCTAATAAATGCACCTGCTTTTGATTTTTTCTCATAGTGTGCACCTCCTCCATCAGTTGGTTTACCCTCTAAACCTTGTGGGTCATTAAACGCTATCGGACAGTTGTTAAATACCGCATAACCACTTTGATCTGCGTATACCACCGGATCTATATTCCATCTTCTGCCTAACCTGCTATCATACTCCCAACATTCGGCTGTGTAGGCGCCCGCAAATATTTCATCGTCTTTTTCCTGGGTGCCTGCACCAAAGCGGTAAGCATTTTCTACATCCACTTCTTCCAATATAAAACTGGCTATTTGTACACTACCTGCTGCATTGCCTGCCTCGTGGAAGATAATATTGGTTTGGAAACCCAGTGCCCTGAAGGTATAACTGTAATCGCCCGGGGTCATAAATTCGGTTATGCTTATCAGGTTGGTACTGCCTGCTACATCTTTTACATACATATATGGCCAGCCGCGCAGGTTTACTTTAAACCTGATGCGGTAGGTTTTGCCGGGTTGGGTACTAAAGGTTTTTTGCATACCGACATTTAAGACAGTTACGGTAGCCCTTATATTGCCATATACATTGCTTACGGTAGCATTAGCGGTAGCTACCCACTCGTCTAAACTGCTTGAAAACGAACTTTCGCTCACAGTTTTTGTCACTAACACACTGCTTACCTCTTTGTTACGGGTGACCATTGGAGCCCCGAACGAATGGTAATATAATGGGTATTTAGTTAGCATTTTATAAACTCAATAATATAAAAAAGGAGTTGTTTTTAATACCGATTGATAAAATAATTTTTGCTTAAACAAAACCGCCCAAACTTTGCAGCTTGGGCGGTTTTGTTATGATTACTTTTAATGGTTTGTGATATGCTTGCGCTAGCCAAGTTTCTTTTTCGCATTGCAAATGCTTTTAGTAACTAAGTGCGGTTTGCAAAACCGCACTGGCTCCTAGTGCTGAAATATCCTTACTGGCAGGATAATTATATCCTCTTTGCATTCTATAAACTTATCTTTATTCATTTCAATTAATCATAAAAATCTTAGAAGCTCCGTACTTGTAATTACTTATAGCATTTGTATAACTAAACTTTTAACATTTTATATTGCGAATCCACCAAAATATTTTAAACATAAGCGTAATTCTTTTGCGGACTTTAATAACTTTCTTTCAAATTCATCCTTTGTATTAAATTTAGCAAAGTGTTGATTATTCAAACTAACGACACTTTTATCAATCCTTGATAAAACCTCTGCATTAAGTTTATTTAAATGTAGCGTTTTTGTTTTATCATCATAATCAGGCAATTCCCCATTTTGTAACAGAAAAATAATTACCAATAAATAATCTTCTATATTCTCATAAGATATAGATATAATCCGCGTTTTATCTTTATATTTTACATCATAAAAGACATTCCCTTTTATTTTTTCTTCCGATATTTTAAAGTCAAATTCGTTAATTAAAAAATCAAAGTATGATTCAACTAATGTTATATATGTGTTTCCTAATATCATAGTGTAATAATGTTTAATGAACCGGGGTAAAGTTTTTGATAATTTTTAAGCATATTTTGTTCCATTTGATAAAATATACTCGGGTCAATTCTATTTAAATCTCGGCCAATATCCAAAATTGTTCGACCACTTCTCATTTCATTTAATATCCATTTGCGATTATATTGCATCATTTGGCTTGTAATTTCCCAAGGCTTTCCTGTAAAGATAGGCATATCATTAAGTACCCTTGCGCCTGGTATTTTTGCAGCTGTTGTCTCTACTCTTGTCATTCCTTCGCCTATTACAGTTACACCCTTAGCTACTTTAGCCCCTTTTCTAAATTCCGACACAAAAGGAACTATACCTGCGTATCTCCAAACACCGGTAATTTCTTCACCTGTAAAACCATCCTTACCATAAAACATTGTATATGCATCAGCAAGTACTCCTAACGGAGTTAAACCTACTCCTATACTATGAAAATCTCCACTTGTAGAAGGAAAATATTCTGTTCGATTATATACTGATTGTCTCCATTGTTCAAATTCTCTATCCTCTTTTTCAGAAGTATTGTCCGTAGAAGTTGTTTTATTTGGCCTAACAGCTACCTCTTTTAAAGCAGTTTCTTTGAATTTATAGTCAACCCATCTACCATCAAGATACACCTCTTTACAACCTTCAGACGTGGTTCTCATGTCTGCTTCTTTAGGCTTATTAGGGTCTTCCCCTTCCAAACCACTAGGGTCAATAAAAGCAATAGGGTTATTATTAAATACTACATAACCACTTTGCCAAGGGTATGAAATTGGATCCACATTCCATCTTCTGCCTAAACGGCTGTCGTACTCCCAATACTCGGCTGTGTAAGCGCCCGAAAATATTTCATCCCTTTTTCCCTATCTACTAACAAATTGGCATAATAACCACCTTTCTGTTTAAATGAATTAAGAACACCATTTTAGAATTGATATTTTTGCATTGCTTCCTGTAAAGACAAATTTCTCAAAAGAGGTGGTCCCCCACCATGAACCTCACTCTCAGGATATGATAATTCCCAATAGCGTTTATCTTCAGGATCCTGATATAATTTGTTCCAACCACTTTCATCCTCACTTATTTCCATAAGATAAGAAGAAATAAGGCGCTCTATTCGGTCACTTATATCATCAGCCTTCATTGAAGTCCCTACAGGTTTCCAACTGCCTCGTAATTCTATTTCGTTTGATGTTAGTTTCATTATTGTACAATTCTAATCGTTGAACTATTAGGAATAAGTGATTGGGTATAGTAAATTCTCTAGCTCCGCCCGCAGGCTTTAAACCTACCCAAAATAAAAAGGAATGGTTATATAGCCATTCCCTTTTACTATTACGAAGCTAAAATAGTTGGTAATTAGTATTTTATTCTTTTTATTCACTAGGTAATAAATGGCATACCACCAAAATTAACGAATATAAACCAACAAATTACCTCTATCCAAACTCATTAGTGTTAATGTTTTTTCTGATACACTGACTATTTCATATTCAAACGTAATATCATTCTCAATATCCTTTGATATAATATAGCAAGAAGGTTGTTTATTAGCCTTCTCTGAATCTAACTTATTTGTGAGTTTATAACCCAGTGAATCAATATTAGATTTTTCATATTTGTGAATTAAAAAATTACTACCGATAATCAATTCCGATTTTTTATCTTCATTGGCTACCCATGTACCTAATATTTTACTTGATTCACAAGGAGCAAATGATGTTTGTGTTTGATCATTATTTTCTTTTATAGTACTCTCTGAAACAACACTGTTGGAGTTTTTACCGTTGGTAATACTATTAGTGGGTTGATTAGTACACCCTACTACCAATAAGAAAAGATACATTAAAGTGGTTTGAGTTTTCATGTTATTGATTGATTCATTTTACTCTTTTCATTACTTTACTCAATAGAAAGCTGCCATAATTATTTTTACAATCTCTTCTTAGTATCTGTGCAACTTGGTGTTCTTCATTATCTATTCGAATTATAATAGAACAATCAACATTCACATTTTTATACTCGTCCACAAAATAAGCATTCTCATCTTCATCACTAATTGTTTCTCCATCAAAAGTTTGAATTAAGTCCGCAATTCCTAAAATTTCCTTTTTTTTATTATTAGTAATCACCTCTATTTTAAATTTAATTTTCTTTTTGTTTATTAAACTATAATATAGGATTTGTGTTTGCTTATTACTTTTTACTTGAAACTTATATTTTTTATATTGTTCTTTTACTGTTTCCACAATCTTAAATTCTGTATTAGATTTAAAGACAAAAGAACCTGATAAATTTCCAGCTAAGGAAAATATGATAATTATTGAAATAAGTTTTTTCACAATACTACTCAAAAATTCATTTAAAAAACCTAAAACTGTTTATTATAGTTGTTGCTACACTTTCGTATTTATCATAGTCAGAGGGTTCAGCTGTGTAAGTAAACAAGTAAGCCGTACTTTCTTTTATAAACCAATATTGTTTTAACTTTAAACTTTTACTTTGATACTTCATGTAATAAACAATTTCTCTTCCCTGTTGTCCTGCTAATATTATTTTTTTAATTGAAACAATAGCTGAAGCTCCAAGATTATCGATTATTTGTTTTTTTGCTAGTTCGGTGTATTGCGACAGATTCATAGGCTGTTTTGATAAGTCTTGCAGCATCAAGTTTACATTTTCTTGAAACAAATCCTTATCACTTTCTCTAGGACTTAGAAAAATAATTGTATTAGCACTATTTTGTTTTGTCCATTTATCAGGATATTTCATATTAAAATGTTTTACATTATCAGTATAGGTTTGCCAATTGATTGATGCTGCAAATAGAGTAAGTATTGTTACTATTGTATTTAACGTCATATTTTTTGTTATTAATTATATAGGAAAAACTAAACGTCTACCTGGAAATTTTTTTACATCTATATCATCAACTTTAGTGATATATTCCAAGGACATATCATCTATTAATCCATTTTTATCTTTATATATAATTACAATATAATTTT
>CAYTWI010000024.1:0-37237 GCA_964442045.1 uncultured Bifidobacterium sp. | reverse complement strand
TAACAAGGAGGCAAGGAGATAGTAATGCTTTTTTCATAGGCTTGTTTGTTATATCAAATTAACAGTTTACAACATATAAAAGCAATGGGGTTGTGTTTTGCTTTAATGCAACCATTTAAACACTCGTATAAGTGCCGTATAATATATCTTCTTCTCTTTGGGCTACACCACTAAAAATAATTTTATTTTCTCTTCTCCATTCTAAAAGATAGATGTTTTGATTAGTCAAACTAATTTCCAATGTAGCTCTTTCTGTTTCAGTATCGGTTTCAAACCAAACAGAAAGATAGGTTCCTGTAAATGGATCATTTATACTTTTCTTGCAAATTGGATTTGCCATTTCAGGGTAGTATATACCTCCTGCAATCAAACTGTTGGTATATGTTCCAACTAAAACACCGTTCATAAGGTGTAATCTGAATATTCCGTGTTTTATGCTCATAAATTGGATAATCTTTACAATATTTGATATTACTACTTTGTTTACTGATTTTACTGCGGCTACTTCGCATTTTAATAGGTTGACTGCTTCTTTAAATTATTCTTTTACAATCATAATTTTGTTTTTTATGGTTTAGTAGGGAGGGATTTTTTGTTTCTATAGTTTTATGTAAAATATTATTGTCTATTTTTACTTTACAATTTCAATAGGATAAACATAAGTTAGATAAAGAAAAAAGAAAACTAACGATATTACCAAAATCATCAATCCTATTACCGCGGTATTCATTTTTATTCCATCTTTGCTCACTTCCATGCTTGCAGAGGTATCTGTTCCTTTTTCTATAGTGCCGTTGTTTTGTTTCATACTATGTCTAACAATTTCTTCGTTCAGTTTAAATTGTTTATATGATAGCACTAAACCCATACACACAATAATCACTACCATGATAAATATAAAAATACTGCTGAAATATTGTTGGGTAAAAGTTCTCTTTTGGTGTTCTACATTGAATACATATTGATTGGTAAAACTCTGCTTCATCATAGAATTATATTTGGACTCTTCACTTGTCGGATCATTTACTATTTCCTCATTTGAATCTGCCGTTCCAATCAATTTTAGACTATCTTGAGCATGATAAAATTTTTTCTTTGCCTCTGTGTTTTTGTCATCGGACTGCGCCTTAACATTTACTGTAATAAACTGTAATAATACAGTTACAAGAATGACTAAAAATGCCAAATGAATTGTTTGTTTATTTCTTATCATGGTTTATAATTTTTTAAATATACGATGTACTCTTTTCTAAATGTAATCAGTTTTTTTACTTCTTTATTGGGTACATTTTCATTTTCCAATTCAGTATATAGTGCCATTACATCAAAATTAAAAGTTCTTGATCTACTTATATCTTTAATGCTCTGAAGGTAAAAGTTTGCCAGCCTTTTCTGCTCATCAGTGTTTTTTGGGGTGTCAAAAAATGGAGGATAGGGAACAGGAACAATCCCTGACATAACATTAACTGGGTATTGAGCATAATTTAACTTAATTGTGCCGTTTTTTATTAAATTGTAGGTTAAAGGATAGATTTGTTTAAATTTTGGGCTATCTATTGCAAATATTGTTTCACATTCGGGGCATGGACCATTTACAAAAAAATGGATGTTTATTTGATTAGCACTTGAATCACTAATTCGTGTTTCAGAAATATCATTTTTAATTTCGTCACTTAATTTTCCTGTTTCTAATTGCTCCCTAAGTTGCATATATTTTAGTTGCATTTCAATACCTAACAATTTATTAGCTTTGGCTTCCAATACTTTTTCAAGACTATCATTTTTCTTTTCCATTTCTTCATAATTGGCAAATAGTTCCGTTGAACCATTTTGATAATCCTTCAAATTGGTGTTTTTTAAAGCTTCAAGTGCTTTTGTTTTCATTTTAGTACTAACATTCTGCCCAAAGGAACATAACCCTACTAGTAGTATTAAACACATCAATCCTATGTTATTTTTTCTCATATTTCTGTTTTTATTATTGTTTTGAACATGATTGCGAGATTACAGAATTACCATGATTTTTATAGCTTGTCTTTTTTGCAATCCTTTAATCGTGTTCTGGCTCTTTCTTGCCTACTCTTTACAGGATTTTCTGTTTTACTCCTTTTTATAAATTACAATTTATCAGCTATGGTAAAATAGGGCTGAAAATCTTTTATTTATTGGTTTCATATTATTTCTTTTCGGAGTCAGGAAGTGAGTATTTAATACTAAAAGACGGATAGAATACTGCTTCTCCACTACCATTTCTAAGGGCAAAACCTAAATCGGCCCAATAACCTTTTTCTAATCTTATTTCTGTACCAAATTTAATAGTGTAGAAGTTAGCATTTGTTTGCGATGCAATTTTCCCCTCTAGTTCTACAAAGCCTTTTATTTCATTTACACCGTAGTAATACCTCACACCTAATGACGCATCAGGTTTTTCTAAAGAGCCAGTAGTATCCGAACTACCTAATACACTTAACCCTATTAATATTTGATCATATTTGCAAAAATGAGTACCAAATGTTGACCATATACCATAACCAGCTTTTTTAGTTATATCTTTAAAAACAGAATCTTTGAAATTAGCTTTTGTGCCTATTCCTACTTGCCATATTGTTGCATTCCAGTTATCTTTATCCCAATTATTTCTTAATGTATCATATTTGGCTTCTTCTAATTCCATTTCTACTGCAGCTATAATTTCCTTTTTAGTTGAATCTTTTTGTTCGTAGGCTGTTTTAATGTCCAGTTTTGAAAGGCCTGGAAATTTGTTGCTTTCATAAACTAAATTGATCGCATCTGAAATGTTCTTATAGTCAGTTCTATGAGCTGTCAATATATTACTTACGAATTTGTTGTTCGAATCTCTCTTGTCACTTTTGTCTATAAGTGTAAAATTTATTCCACCTGCAATTTCATATGAACCATTTTGATTAGTTAAAGTTCCAATGGAGAGTTTTGTTCGGTATAAGAACTTATTATTATTGTATTTTTTTAGATTGAGATTAGGTGAGAATAAAGTAGGTGCAATTTCAATACTTAAGTTTTTGGGAATGATACCAGCATTGTCGCTTGTAAGATAGTTTCCAACACCTAAAGAAATATCTCTCAATGATGTTGGCCTTAATAGGTTTGTTGGTTGTGTACCCAATAATTTAAAGGCGGGCGATTCTGGAACCGCATAATCTAAATTGCCCCATCCTCTCTTAATTTGAGCATTAGTTTGTATTGTAATTGACAATACAAAAACTATCAATATTATTCTTTTCATAGTATTATTAGTTTGTGAATTTTACTGAAATACCTTCTTTTTTATCCCCGGCTTCTGTTTTCCCTTGTATTATAAATGATGTTTTACGATTGGCATTACTTTCCTGATATACGTTCATTTCTATTTGGTAATCATTGCCAGCCCCGCTATCATCTGTAATTAAAAATAATGTCGATACTGTAGTTCCAGCATAAGAGTCTGGAGGGTTAATTAATTTTAGATTGGTGTTGCCAGTTGCACTATTGCATTCATGGCTTTCAATGATGTTATTTCCTTCTTTATCAAAAATGTCGTGAAAGGCACTCATAATTTGAATAGAATTAAATTTCACATCTAAAACTATTGAACCTTCATTTGTGATAATCTTAAAATTTTGATTTGCATTTGGTTTTACTGACATAGGCTTTTTTTACCTACTCTTTTACAGGATTTTCGGTATTACTCCTTTGGTTTACTTTTTTCAAAGTTGAATTCAATTTAAAAAATATACTATACCCAGTTATCGGTATTTTGTTTCCTGCCAAGTAGGTAACTGTTTTGAATTTACCACTCGCCCTTGCCCTCTCTGTTTGAGAGGGAGGGGAGTGGTATGTTTGAGGTTTTAGCTTTATTAATAATTATACAGTAGTTATGTTTAGTATAACTCCATTCTGTACAACTGTTCATTGTTAACTGCCGTTAACATTTTTTCCTGTGAACCAGTTTCAGGTATTGCTACCGTGCCATTACGGTCAATAATGGAAATAGAAATAGCATTGGCAGCTTCACTTTTACTAAGCAAATTCAAAGGATGTTTATTAGGTATTTTAATGAATGCTTTTGTTTCTAAGTGATTAAGACAATTGGCACATTTCATTACACTCCAGCGACTCAATACTGCTTCAAAGCCCAATAACTCTTTGGTGGTATTACCATTCTTATCAGTTACCGTAGCGTGGGCTGCAATAATGAACGAACCTTTTCTGGCTGCGCGGTTTAGCTTGGTAATTTTAATTAACTGGCCGCCACTTTTAACAGGAGCAGCAGCTTTCAATAATGGTTTGGCTAATTCATCTAATGAACCTTTTCCGTAATCGTAACCCATTTCGTGAATGTTTACACAATCATTAGAAGTATAATAATCGTTAGCTTTATTAGATTTCTTGAAAGGGTATAGCGGACTATCTAATGTTAAGTAAGAGTTTGGTGCCTGACCAACGGCAGGTTGTGTTCCTCCGTCAGATGAATTGGTACCCGGATACTCTTCTATTAAATCAAGTGACTCCGTTTTGCGGTGTTTCTTTTGCCATAGCCAAAACATTCTGTCAACGTTACAGTGGTGAAAAAAGAATATAGGGTCTAAACCGGCTGTATTGTTTTCGCCCATATCGCCATTAGCACCTTCAACTTTCGATGCCTGGTAACCCGGTGCATCAAATCCACCCACCGCTAAGTGTATACTATTGTGTGGCGACTCTAATGGTGTAATAGGATCAACACCCTGGTCAAGCTGGCTATTCCATTCACCTGCCGAAGTGGTGTTTGAAAACACCGTATAATTTGGCGCATTTAAACAGTTTATATACTGTGCCAATACATAACCTCTTTCAGCATGTGTTACCGTATTTGGTGTTTGCGATTCAGTCAGCCAGTTTATTACATTGTCGTTTAAATAAGCAGTTCCTACGCTGTACGGATATTTGGCATTGTGTACTTCTGTGGCAGCAGCATCTTCCGGTGTTCCTACTAATCCGGAGTAAGGGTAACGTACCGTTTCGTAACCTGCAGGCTTAGAGTAGTTATAAGAACCTTGTTCAACAGCGTTGTCAACCAATGCTACCGGTAGTATAAACGATTTTAACGGATTGTCAATTGTTTCGCCATTGCTAAAGGTAAAGGTTGGATTGGTTAATGCCCACGGAACGCCATTGGCTAAAGTGTCAGCATTGGTTTCATCCCAGAACGGAAGGGTTACATTTTCGCAACCTTTTATACTTTGTAACGACTCTTCTAGTTTTACTAAGTACACACGGTGCCAGGTAGGAAACAACACATTTCCGTGGTTACAGTAACCACCCCAATAGCTGGTATCAGTAGCCCCTGCAGCTCTGAATGGTTCGCCATGAAAACCACCCAACATAAAAAACGATTTTGGATCGTCCGGTGGTAAATCTTTAACGCCTTTCCAGGCACGCATTAAATTTTCCAAAGGTTTTTTATCACCTTTTTCGTAGGCAATTTGTAAGTCTAAGAGGGAGTGCCTCACGTTTAGTTTCTTTTTTGTTTTCATAAATTTTGGGTAGATTTTTTATTATTGATAAGATGTTTTAAATGTTGGAATGGAAAAGCTGTTCCATAGAGAACCACATAAAATAAAGGCCATACCTGCAAAGAGTAAAGGGTTGCTAAAAGGCAAAAAGGTACGGCCAACTATTATAATGCAGGCACCAATAAGACTTACTATAAAAGGACCGTATCCTTTTTCTTTTACCTTTTTGAAAATAAGGTATAGATGCAAGGCTAAAAAGAGCATAAGCACCGGTAAAAGCCACGATATATAGGGAATGTTAGAAAGGCCAAAGCTGCCAAACATGCTCATATAAGCAGCCCAGCAAACAGGGCATTTGGGGAAAAAGGCAATGACTAAACTAAGCACCGAGCTTGATAAGGCTTTAATGGGTTTTTTAGTTTTTGAAAAAGTAGCCGTTTTAGTTTCTTCAACCTTTTGAATACAACAACAAGATTGAACATTTGGGGTAGTGGTGTTCATAGTTATTGGGGGTTATAATGTTAGTTAGTTACTGTTTTGCAATACGGCATAAAATGAAGCCACCACACCGGCAGGGCTTACACCGCCTTTGCCGTTAGGATGTGGAATAGTGCGTGTTACACTACCTACTAATGCAGGTATCTGGCTAATGCCATTGGGTATATTAGGCACTACATAACATAAGTAATCATATACCCATGCAGAGCCATCAACTATACCCGAACCCTGAAACCAAAGTGTGGCCGGAGCTCCATTTTGAAAAGAGCCTTTTAATTTAAGTTCCCAACCTTCGCCATAAATTTTTCCGGTTAATGTTCCTTCTATTACTTCTATTAAAAGATTGGCTCTTCCAAATTCAAGGTCGTTAAAATCAACCGATAAATCAGGGTTGTTGTTAAGGCTTCTGTAAGTCCATAAGCCCGATGCAATATTTTTTGTTTTCATGTTTTAGCTTTACTTACTCTTTATAGGATTTTCAGTATAACTCCTTTAATGTTTTTAGTATTTATTGTACGTAATTAACTGATTTCGGAAAATTCATTTTAATAGAAACCCCTTCAATCCTCCCCGTTTAGGGAGGTTGAGGAGGCATTTAGGTTAACTTTTTCTTGATTAGAAATAAGTAAAAAACTAAATTTTTGGGGAGAGGTAATAGCGTATTATTTTTTTTGTTTTAAATATTCGGCAGTAGTATATACTTTGTTAATGTATATGGTTTTGTTTACATCAATTACAAATTCGCATAAACCTATGTGGCTTTTGTTGTTGGCATTCCAGTCATAAGTATAACCTAATTCAGTCCATGGATATTGGTTGTATAATCCACAGGCATAGTAGCGAGATATGCGTGTATTGTTTATCCAGTTTATATAGTTTTGGTCAAGAGAGTCATTGGCACTGAAACAAGTATTACATTTCTTATCTGTTATTTCTTTATCGGGACATGGTCTGAATAAATCAGCAGGTTTAACCCAAAATTCTATAAATAAATTATAAGTGGCTGTAGGAGGTAAGCCCAATAGTTGTTTTAAACGCAACTCAGGGTTTGTTGTTTTCTCTTTTCGCATGCGGTTTATTAGCTCAGGGGCGGTAGTTACCCATATTTGATAAGGGCCGGTATTGTAAGCACCCGAGTCGCCATAATAGTTCTTTGCCTTCCATGACACTACCAAAACATAGTCTTCTCCATTAATGGTTTTCCAAATTAAGTTTTTGTTGTCTTTCGTGATGGCAATTAAGTTGGTATCCTTTGTATCGGTTTCAGGATACATGGAATTATGAATGGCATTACGGTATTGATGATCAAAATTGTTTTGTGCATTTGCTGGTGCAAGGTTTAGACCTGCTAAGGCAAGTAAAAGGTAAATGAGTGAGTAAGTTTTTTTCATACGTTTCAATTTTTATAAATGTTTAGGGTTTAAATTTATTTTCTCAAACATATTGTTAAACGTTTTGTGTAGCAATAGGAGAAATACTCTTTTTTTATAGGGAAAACACTCTTTTTTTTATGGTGCAACTATCAATGTTCCTAATCATATAATTCCAAATAGTTAAGTTTCATTTATTTAAATAATTAGTAAAAAAACTGCTGCTATTGCTATTGGTTTCTCAATACATTCGGTGTGTTTTAAAACTCAATCAAAAAACATAGTCAAGCCAGTTTATGTGGTTAATATCTATAATTTCAAAATCAATATTCTTAATAGATATGCCTCCGGGTGACAACAAAGGGTCGCTATTCATTTCAAGTGAGTCGTTTCTGAAATTTGATGAAAGCACGTCCAACGCAGATTTTACGTTCACCCATTCATAAAGTTCTTAATATATGAGTCCATGGAAGAATCGCTCAACTCAGATGTCGGGCCGGGTATGTAAATACCAACTTTCATAGGTTAATGATTTTTGCTTTTAAAGGAGGTGTTACCTGTATTGTTGAAATAGATGAACTCACACAATAGGCATGTGAGTTCATATTATTACATTGCTTGCAGACACTTGTTAACGTTAAGAAGGGGTTATTTCTTAAACGTGCTAAGTGGTTTTGTTTCTGCAAATATGTGGCTTAAGTCGTTTGGATATAAGCCTTGGGTAGAGGAATTAGAATGACATCTGAAACAAGAACCATTTTGATTGTATAAAGTATCAAACTGGAAATAAGTTTCCATGGTACTGTTGGCTAACTGGCTGGTTCCAATGGCATCGTTAAGTGATGCACTGTTGGCAGGGTATGCTAGGCCGTTAGGGCCATGACCACCATTGGTCCATGTAGCGCCCAATAAGTAGTAGTTTTTACGAATATCGCTTCCAACCAGCAATTTATTAATAGCATTGTTTAAAGAAATAACCTCACTGTTTGAAGCAGCTGCACTTGCATCTTCATCATTAGGTTTTACATTGTTGGCAGTACCCCATGGTTTCGTTCTAAGGGTATTACTTGAACGGATTACATATCCGTTTTTGCCAACCAAAGTGTCTCCATTTACACCAATGTGCGAATAGTTTACACTATCAGCATTGCCATTGTTACTAAGTAACCAATGGGTGCCGGTATCTTGTGGTACTGTTTTAATTTTTCCTGTTGAATCAACATACGAGTATGATGCATTAGGAGCATTGTTGCGGTGTTCAAAAGTAGCCCATATCATTTCAGGGTGTTTATCGGCACTGCCTACTATATGCATGCCTATTAAAGCCAGTTTGGTAGTTCTTTCGCCTTTGGGAATCCATTTGTTCGGGTTGCTTTTATCGTAATTAGGTACAATGGCATCAATGGTAATATAACTGCCCAAATCAGGCAGGTTGGTTGTTTCTACCCACGATGTTTTAAGTTCAATAGCCAATGCATTAGAGTCAAGTAAGGTTGCTCCATGCGTTCTTGCATATGCACAAATACTATCTCTGGCACCTCCGGTAGTTGGAAAAGTAGTGGTGTCAATTACCCCTTGTTGTCCACCGGTTAAAAAGTAAGCATACACATCGTTTACCATACTTATGTAATAAACCAGCGAGCCATTTTGAGCTATTAAACCATCTTGCGTTGCTTGTCCTACTTCGGTATCTATAATATTACCTTGCGAATCAAGAAAAACAGACTTACCATTTGTTTTAAATTCCTGTACTACCCGCAACGTATTTATTTTACTTTTTAATAGCGCTTTCGGCTGTTGAATTTGTTTTCCGGTTTTATCAAAAAAAGCATGTACACCATTAGGCAAAGTTTCAATATGGTCTAACTCTACCTGTTTACCTGCATTGTTTAAGAGTAATACTTTACCATTGGTAGTGCTGTTTTCTACTTCAAATAAGCGCCCTTCTTTATCAATAATAACAGGCAGTTTATTAGGTCCGTTTTGACTAATATGACTGTTTACCCGTAAAGGTGTATTAGGTACATGAGGTATTAACTCACGTTTGCCATTTACCGGAGGCGATACTGTATAAAACACAGGTGATTCTAAAACGGTATTACCACTTTTGTATTGACCTGATGAGATAGGAGAGGTAATCCAAAGAAACATTTGATGTGACCACAGGTAAAAATCGCAATTATTGCGGTGGGGGAAAGTTACACTGTTAGCAGGTAATACAAAGCCGTTTTGAGTAGCAGTGCCACTGGCAAACCACTTGTTAAAGTCGGTTGAGTTAATAGTACACGACTGTTGAACATCTTGTGGTAAATAGCTTGGCTCAATAATAGGGGTTGGTCCACAGCCCCACATTAGTGACATGTTTGCTAGCAATAAAGCTGTTACAATTTTTGTGAATGAGGTTTTCATATGTTTTAGTGTTTTAAACCGTTTTAGCTTTGGTTTTGGTGTTTTGCTTTTCAAACATAGTTGAGGACTCCATTTATTTGCAAGAGTAGAAATACCCTTTTTTCGTAGTATAAATACTCTTTTTTGCTAAATGCTATTTTAAAGAGAAGTGATGGTTTTGTGTTGAAAAACTACAACATAAAACACCGAATGGGTGAGTATAAAAAAACAGGATGGTTTTGCTTTAAGCCTTATTTTTCAATGGTTTTCGTAAGTATTGTCTATTTTATAAGTGAATTAAGCTAAGGGTTTTTTTATAGGTCTGATGAATAAAATAGGAATAAAGAAGTGGGGTAATCACTACATTGCGAATTAACATGTAGGGTTTTTATAACGGCTTAAATTGATGGGAATTCTGTTTTGTTATATGTTGTTTGTAAAAACCATATTTATTCAATACCTGAATCTAATGAAGCAATAGAGCTATAATATGGTTTAATTACTTTTATAAGTGCCGTATAGTGTAGTATCAATACGTTCAGCCAGTCCATGAAATAGTATATTGTTTTGTTCCGAAAGCCAGGTAAGTATATACATAAAGCCAAACCTGTTTATTTCCAGTATAGCCGCTCGTGGTTGAGTGGTTTCTTCAAACCATATACACTTAAAACTACCTATAAATATATCACTGGTATTAAGCTTGTATAAAGGCATTGCACACTTCGGATAAAATTTATCAGGTACATGGTCATTGGTATAATTGCCAACCAGCATACCATCGTGTAGTTGTAATTTAAAAATCCCTCTGTCAACCATATTGTTTATTTACCGCTTAAAGTGCCGGTATTAAAAAGTGAGCGAACATAGTGTAGGGGTTCCCCTTAAAAAATAGGGAAAACACCCTTTTTATTAAATAAATGAGGAAGGGATAGATGAACGGAAATAAAGGGATGTTAAAACAATGATGCTTTATGTGTAAATAGGTATTAATGTTTTTGCTTATCTATCCAATGTATGCTGTCGGTTTTTCTATTGTTTGTTTAGTGATTATTTGTTAAATTAATGAGTATATGGTTTATTATGTTATAGTCGGGCATAAAAAAATGGATTAAAAGTACAAGTACTCTTAATCCATTTGTAAGAAGCTTAGTTCATGTGTATATACGCCATAATGGTAGCATAGCGTATAGGTTGTATGGATGGTACTTTATTAATTTTAGGTATTTTCCTTTACAGCACCACTCCAGAAAAAATTCCCCTGAGCATCCTTATACCATTTACTGTTACCATTAATACTTTCTCCGTTTGCAACTATTTCAACATAATTTAAAACAGTACCGGCACTAATGGTTTGCAGTACACTTGCTCTGGTATTAGGCGCGCCCTGGCGTATGTTTACCTTGGTAAGCACAGTAGCGCTTCCTGCGTTTGCTGTACTTTGATGAGATTCCGGTATTACACCTATGCATTCGTTGTATTCACTTACTATGTCTTTCAGTAATTGTTCATACGTTCTCCTGCTTTGTGCCAACCCGGTAACAGGATCCGTTTTTCTTTTCGGGTCTAAGAAAAAATGGCCTACTATACTTGTTGCAGGGTCTAGCTTAAAAGTGTAACACAAATAAGCAATTACCCATATATATTTTTTATAAGCCTCATCTGCATTAATCTTATCGCCAAAACAATATTCTACACCTATGGCTGCATCGTTGGCATTGTATCCATACAACTGGTTGTCTGTAGTTACATTGTATAGTACATGCCATGCTTTTTCAGGTGGCGCTGTTAAAGCAGGAATGCACTCCAGTATTTCTTTATCGTCAACAAACAAATGAGCCGATGCGCTTTCTGTGTTGGCGGAGTTAGTATAATACTTAACATTACCTGCAGCGGTCGAATTTTTGTTACCGGTATCATGCACTACTATAAATTTAACAGCCGGGCTTATGGGTGTTCCACTTCTGCGTTTGGTACGTATAGGTAAATATTTTGGTGTTATAGTATATTTTTCTGTAAAGTTCATAATAGTATTATTTAAATATAATTAACCTATAGCAGGCACATCATCATTACTATCGGTAGTGCCTTCTGTTGTTGTTGTCTCGTTATTAGCCGCAGCTGCAGCAGGAGTGGCATTTTCATTTATTTTTAAACCTGCATAAGTGCTATTACTCAAACCCATTAGCAACAATAAATTATCATCAAAATCTGGCATTTGTAATTGAGTAAATACTTGCTTTATAAAAAATAATCCAAGTAGTAAATTAAATACCAGCATTTGAAAACGATGTACACTCATACCATTGGCATCCGATAAAACATCACTGATAAAACCTTCCGATTTATTATTGCTTTGCGTACGTGTTTTATTACTGAGTACATCATTCTGGTCAATAATACCGGCTGCTGCAGTAGTTGCACCGCTTATGCCCAGTAGTATTAAAGTAGAAGTACTTAAGGGGGTTAAACCTCCCGTTACCAAAGCTATAAATACATAAGAGATAGAAACAATTAAAGTCCAGTAGGCCAATTGCGAACGGCCCAAACTATAAGGTTTATCCTTTAAAGTTTGTGTAGAAATGTCTTTTAACAAGCCGCGTTTGTTGGCATAAAAGAAAAGTAACAGAATAATAAGTATACAAACAATGGAAATCCAGAAATAACCTTTTCTGATAATAACCAGTGAAACCTTATTGACCTGTGTGGTAATGGCGCCTGTTTGGTAAAAGCCAATACTTAGGCTTACATCCTTTTTCCAGTATTTAGGTGCAGGCGATACATAAAATACATCCCAGGGGTCATTGTTGTCATTCCTTGTCACAGTAAAGTTAATATATCCCGAGCTAAGGTCTATTGCATTGGCTTTAATGCCCGTCATGGCAATACCATCTAAATATAAAAGTAATGTACCTGTATCGTTTTGTAAACTGAGTAGCGAGTCCAGGTTGTTTACCTGTACCGCAATTCTGTCGTTAAGAAACAGTTCATTGCCATTGTGGGTAATGTTAACAAATGAGTTAACCGAAGGCGCTTGCTGTGCAAAACAAATTTGTAAGCTGGCAGCACAAATAATAAAAATAGCACAAATGTAGTTTTTAATTGCTTTCATAGTCTTGTTGATTAAGTAATGTATGATTAGGTAAGTTCGATTCAACCATTTTAGCTAAATAAGCGTTCATATCAGCTATATTATCACTATCCAGATTCATATTGAAAATGAAGTTACTAATAGCTTCATCATATTGTTCTTGGGTATTCATGAGGTTTTTCATAGTTTTTAGATTTTTATTAAATTTTGTGGGCGTAAATTATTTAAGTGTTTGATTATCTGCAATAGGGGAAACACTCTTTTTACGTAGTATAAATACTCTTTTTATTAACATTTAGTATTTATACTAGGGAAACACTCTTTTTTTTAGGAGAAATACTCTTTTTAAATGAACGGTTACTATATTTTAACTTTAAAAAGTATGTTTACCACTTAATCAAAATATAAGTAAACATGGAAAATTTAAAATTTGACGGCCGTGAGGGAGCCCCGATTGACTTAGCTTTAGCTGCAGAGTGGACAGCAAATTATCGTGCAACGATTAACATGGGAGATATTAAGGCTCGTTATTTTGGTAAGGATATTTTGAATGCTATTCTTGCACAGGAAGGCTGCATGGGTATCCGTATTTATTATGCACTTGATAAGGATGGGGTAAAACAATTAATCTTAGTTGGAGTTGATGCGTATGAGAATGACCAGATTGGTGGAATTGTAGCAGATTACTCTATGCCTTGCCCTAACCATTGTGGAAATGTAAATGTTTTAAACGCATAATAATTGCATAAGTTTTTTCTTTATACTTCGGCATTTTCAGCATTTGTGCCACTTGTACCTGCAATGCTTTACTGGAAATACTTTAGTAAAGCATTGCGGGTATTTGCTTTGTTTGTATTTATAGCTGCAATGTTTGACATGTATTCAGTTATAACGGGTTATTTAGGTATCAATAATTTAGATGTTTTACATTTATATACCGTTGTTGAATATTCATTTTTGGCTTATTTTCTATATTTAATAGTAGAGAAAAAAAAGGTGAAAAGTTTAATCCTTATAAGTATTCCCATATACGGAGTATTGGCATTATCCTATTCCATATTTATTTCTAATCTGGTAGGTTTTAACAGTGCAGGAAGGGTTGCTGAGTGCATATTGCTAAGTGCTTTTGCATTGTATTGGTTTTATAGTTTGCTTGAGTCTGATGAATATACTTCCCTAAAACGGTATCCTTATTTCTGGTTAAACTCAGGTATTACCTTATATTTTATGGGTAATGTTTTTATGTTCATGTTATACTCTTTACTGAATAGCCCTACTGATAGAGATTATTGGACTGTACATTCAGTATTAAATATTATAGCCAACTTGTTTTATTTTATTGGGTTTATATGCAGTCCTCGTCCACGCAAACAATTATAATATTTATAGCCGGTACCGTTATTATGATACTCGTATTTGGCTTTATATTTCTTTTTATGCTTTTATACGAGCGTAAACGCCAAAGATATAGGGCCACTATTCAGCAGTTAGAAATTGATAACCAGAAGAAATTACTGGAGGCCGTTATTGAAGCACAGGAAGAAGAGAAACAATATTTTGCGGAAGAACTGCATGATAGTATAGGTCAACTACTATCCGTTATCAGCATGAATCTGAATACACTTAAACGAAAGGCTACACAAAAGAACATAGTAGATCCTGAGCTGGATAAGATTACAAATATAACTTTAGAAATAGCCAAAACATCCATACAGGAGGTTAGAAATATATCGCAAAAGCTAATGCCTGTTATATTAAATGATTTCGGATTGCAGGCTTCTTTGTTAGATTTGGTTTCAAAAACAAATGAAACAGGCGCGCAACAAATAACCTTAAGGTATGAATTAAATGCGGAACGTTTAGCAAAAAATGTAGAAAAAGCATTGTATAGAATAACGCAGGAGTTATTGAGTAATACCATCAAGTATGCAAAGGCTAAGCAAGTTAACATCGTTTTATGTTACCAGGGCGATACTGTTTTATATGAATATGAAGACAATGGAGTTGGATTTGATATACATAATATTAAGAAAAGCGGAGTTGGCTTAAAAAGTATAGAAAGCCGTGTGAATAGTATTAATGGCAATTTAACCGTTGTAAGTGGAAAAGAAATAGGAACAAAAGTGAACATTACCCTAGCTAAAATATAAATTTGCCTCCATACCCATGAGTAAACAACGTATTCAAATAGCCATTGCCGATGACCATGCTATATTTAGAAATGGTTTAGCGGCATCCATTCAACCATTTGATTATATAAATATTTTATATTCAGCATCAAGTGGCGAAGAGTTAATTGAAGGTTTAAAAATTCATAAGCCAGATGTAGTTTTACTTGATATAAAAATGAAAGGTATGGATGGTATTGAGACTACACGCCTTTTAAAACACGACTATCCGCATATAAAAGTATTAGGCTTATCCATGTACGAAAGCCATCAGTATGTTACCAATATGTTTAAAGCAGGTGCAAGCGGTTTTTTATTTAAAGATTCATCACCTGAACAAATTGCACATGCTATAGAGTATGTTAAACACAACGAGTATTATTTCAATGAGCAGGTATCTTCTAAATTATTAAGCAGCTTGTTAGAAATAAATCATCCAAGCACCAATACACCCAATGTTTTTGTTACACTATCGCAGGTAGAAATAGATATTATAAAACTAATTGCTGCTGAGCTAACCAATAGCGAAATAGCTAACAAGCTGAACTTAGGAACCAAGACAGTTGAAAACTACAGGGCAAAACTAATTGTAAAAACAGGTGTTAAAAACACTGCCGGCCTCGTATTATATGGTATTAAAAGAGGCTATATAGTAGTATAGTATTTTCATTTCCCTTCTTATAAATTTTGTTTATTGGTTTTATAGAGCATATCTGTAAAAAGTTGTCATGTGCTTTTGGTCATTGTTATGCTTAATCCATGTCAACTTTTATTTATCATTATACATTAGCTTTTAAAACCAGTAGCTATTCTGAAGTTATATTTTGGTTAAACAAAAGTGAATTTTTAATGTGTACACCTTAAAAAAGAGTATTTATACTACGTAAAAAGAGTGTTTCCCCTATTGCTTTTATTTTAGTTTGGTAGTTACGTTTGCTCAGTTTAAAAGCTTATTCAATAGTAACGTGTAATAACTTACTTCTTAAAGGAATAAAACTTAATCCAAATTATTTATTATGAAAAAAGCAAAAGATACGACATCTCAAAATTCACTGCCTCCAATTCCTAAAGGTTTTGGTTTACCTTTTTATTATGCTACCCTGTTTAACATAGAAGTAGCATTTTTAGTTGACCGCAAAAGAGTATTACCCTATTTAGAAAACACAGGCCTTATAGCCGCAGACTTTGAAGGCAAAGCTATTGTAAGTTTTAATTTTCAAAATTATAACGGACAGTTTCCAAACGGTTCAAGCAACACACAGGAAATAGAATTAAATATAGTGGTATACCCTGAATCGCAAAAAGACAATGTAGCCATGGTAAGTGCACAGGATTATTTAAAAGGCGAGGAACAAACAAAGTTGATGGGGCATAAAAGAGTTTGGGTGCCATGCGATAGCGATATAGCTATAAAAGCCGGTATAGAATTATTTGGAGAGCCTAAATTTAAAACATCATTTACTACCTCTCTTCCTTCATTAAATGCACCCGATGTAAATACATGGACAGTGACTTGCAATGATCCCAAAAACGCTAAGCAGAGTATATTTACCTGTGTAGCTGATGTAAGCAAGTTAACACCTGTAGTGGCAGCATTTTCGCCTATTACCGAGTATGGTAAATTTAATAATAAGCTAATAGGATGCAGATGGAACATTTTGCAACCAACCAATTTATATTTTTTCAATAAAGCAGAGAGTACCAAACGGGTAAAACTTACTTACGGTGCTTCAAGCCACCCTATGAAAAAAGACATGGAAAAACTAATTGGTAATACACCTGCATTTGCTGTACGTACCAGTATGTCAGCACCGGCTGCAATTCAAACACGTGCTTATTATGCTTAAAAATTTATAATTAATTATGAGTTATTGGTCCAGATTAGATGCTATCTTTTTTAAAGAAGCGAACGAAATAAAAAATAAACAATACGACTATATAGTAATAGGAGGAGGCGCATACGGAACAAGTTTTGTTCATCGTATGTTAGAGTTAAGCTCTAAAAGTAAAATACTTGTTTTAGAAAAGGGCGATATGTTATTGCCTGAGCATTACCAAAATTTACCACCGGCTTACCAGTCGGTATTTGGTGAAACCGTTACACAACCGTGGATTATGTCGGACCCGAAGTATAATGTACACGGACAAGTACCTTTTTTAGGTGGCAGAGCCTTATACTGGAATGCATGGGTGCCGCAACCAACACCTGCGCAAATGGTTGACTGGCCGCAGGATGTAATAGAAGAGCTTAAACTGGAATGGCGTGATGTGGATGCATTTATTGGTCGTTCTACTACCATACAGGTGAATGGATATACAGGCAACTTTCACGATGTAATGCGCGAACGCTTATTTACCAACCTGAGTAAAATTCCTACAAGCGATTATTACGACAGAGCCAGTGCATTAGATGGTGCTATGGCTACTTTAAACAATAATTCCAATAAAGCCTGGCAGCGCTTTGCCCCCGTTAATGTATTAGTAAACGATATAACAAAGCACACCGAACAGATAGATGTGGTATTAAATTGTGAAGCCATAGGGCTTGACAGAAGTAAGCTGGGTATTTCGCATATTAAAACTACAAAAGGTAAAATAGAAGTAGGTAAAGCCAAAGTAATATTAGCATTGGGTGTTATTGAAGCCATTACATTAACACAACCCGCTTTTAAAGAAAACAAATTATTAGGCAGAAACTTTATAGGGCATTTTCGTTCACAGGTATTGGTGCGTGTACCAAAGGAGGCAGCCGGAGTTAACAACGATTTATTGCAAGTGGCTGCCTTATACCTTTCAGGTATGACATTGGGCAGAGAGTTTCATACACATATATCATGCATTTATAACCCGAGAGAAGAAGCACAGAAAGATGATTTGTACCGGGTAATTCCTGATCCAACCAATCTGGAGCTTTATATGGATTCAGACTATATATATTTACTGTTACAGTCAATGGCCGAAATAAAAGGAGAACGCAATGCACAATCTGCCAATTATATTAAAGCTACCAACGATAAAACAGAAATACATTTTTCTTTAGATAAACCGGAGTTAGCCGTATGGGATGAAATAGATAAAGTATTAATTCAGATAGCCCATGTTTTAGCCAACGGAAATAAAGTAGAGTATTTGCAAAGCAATAATACATGGTCAACAAAAGTACCGGCTATATCATTTATGCGCGATTATAATTTAATACACGAAGCAGGAGTGATGTGGATGGGAAATAGTGCTAAAGACTCAGTAACCGACTCGTGGGGCAAAATGCATGAAACCAATAACCTGTATGTTTTGGGAGGAGCTCTGTTTCCTACATGCGGAAGCTGGAATCCAACTTATACAGGTATGGCTATGGCCTACCGCCTGGCACGAAAATTTTCAAAGAAATAAAAACCTATTAAACCTATATGAAACTAACAAAAAAAATATTTGCAGGCCTGTTAGCAGCAGGTTGCAGCTATGCATTACTTACCTCGTACATAGCTGCTGACAGCGCAACCAATGTATCAAAAACAAGTGGATTAAGCGCAACATTACCCTATGATGTAACCTTACGAAAAACACAACCCCGCATATTGGAAACAAGTATCAGGGCAGATTTCGATTTGTTTTCCTGGGAATCATTCATTGCTTTAAACTGGTCGCCAGATGGTAAAGGAACTATTGGCGATAAAGGCGATAATAATACCGTTTGGGAAACATGGAAAGAGAGCTATGAAGTGTTTTTACCTGATGGTAAAGCACCTGCACCATGGGGTAAAGGAGCTTTTGTTCCGCCAGCATGTGCCAAAGGTAAAGGACAGTTTAAATTTTTACAGCAAGTAGGTAAAACACCCAATGTGTTAGATGAAATGGATCAACCTTTTAAAACAGGCCCGCTCATTGACCAAAACGGGCAATACACACGTTTTGAAATTTTAGTGAACAAGGAAATGTTTAACTATATAGATAGTGCCAAGTTGTATAGTTTTGATATGCAGCAAAAGTTTAAAGGCGTGGTTGATTTTCCTGAAGGTAATATAAGCACTAAAAAACATGGAGCCATTATGGTTAAAGCTGCCTGGAAAATATTGGGAAAAGGCGATGATCCTTCCCGTTTCCATACTACCAAAGCATTAATATATGTACCACCAACTGACGACCCCGTTATACATGAAACCTGTTATGTGGCAACAGTTGGTTTAGTGGGGTTGCATATAGGTACTAAAACAAACGTATGTCCACAATGGATATGGAGCACCTTTGAACAGGTAGATAATGTACCCGCTTATGGTAAAGGAACTGATAATCCGCATTACAACTACTTTAATAAAAAACAGGGATATGCTGATATGAATAATGCACCCGCACGTCCGTGGGACCCAAATATAAAGGGACAAAAAGGAAGCCAGATAGTAAGACTGAATACGATAGCACAGGGTACAGATTCATTGAACAAAATTTACCAGAAACGTTTAAAAGCAGTGAACCCTAAATCAGTGTGGCAGTATTATGAATTAGTGGGTACACAGTGGCCTGTTAATCCGGAGCAAAAACCGGCAGGTAATCCGTTTCCGCTATTCATGGCTAACACCACGCTTGAGTCATACATACAGGGTATAGTGGAAGATGGTAAAGTAAGTCATGTAAACGGAGTAAGTTCAAGCTGCATAGGTTGCCATAACGGAGCCACTATGAAAGCCAACGGAAAAGCTTCAGACTTTACTTTTTTATTAGAAAGAGCACAATAATTTTAACCATTTAAAAAATAAAAAGATGTTTACAATAGATAATTTTATTAGTCTTTCAGTTGTATTAACTGGTTATGAGGCTACGGTATTAAAACCTAAAAACGATACACAAAAAGTGGCAGAACTATATTTTAAAACACTGAATAAAGAAGTACCGGCAGATGTATTAACCAATTTGTTCACTACGTTTTCAACTATAACAACCAACAATACCAATCCGGATGCCATTAACAAGGCTGTGTTAACACAAATACTGGAAGATAAAACACTGGGCCCTGTGGCACGTAATATTATTCAAATGTGGTATGTAGGTATTTGGTATAGTTTAAATAGTAACCAGGTTGATTATGTCATATCATCAACTGCTTATACCAATGGTTTGGTATGGAAAGCCATGTATGCCCATCCAATGGGTTTCAGTGAAGAAAATTTTGGTTACTGGAGCGATGCTCCACAAATACCGAATACCAATAGTTAACAGTTCCATTTTAGTAACAATATAAAAAATACAAGTATGAGTAATACAACAAAAAAATATGATGTAGTAATTGTAGGAGCTGGATTTGCAGGAAATGTAATGGCATTGGAGTTAGCTCTGGCAGGTAAAAAAGTATTGATAGTAGAAGCAGGTAATCCATTTAAAAGTGATAACAGGGAGGCATATATGCAAAATTTCTTTTTGGCTATGGCTAAAACACCTGAGTCGCCATATCCTCAAAACTATAATGCCCCGCGACCATCAGTATTAGACATAAAAAATATAACACCCAACAGTAATCCGGAGGCCAATTGTGCAGATCCTGTGAAGGCCATTGATACCGATGGTTATTTTATAGAAAAAGGACCTATTCCTTTTGGCAGTACGTATGAACGGGTAGCAGGCGGTACCAGTTGGCATTGGATGGGCACCTGTTTACGCTTATTGCCTGCTGATTTTAAGATGAAAACAGAATTTGGTGTTGGTGTTGACTGGCCTATATCATACAATGACCTTTCTGCATACTATAACAAAGCAGAGTTTGAAATAGGCGTTTCTGCTGATGTAAATGAACAACAAATACATGGTATTACCTTTACCCCCGGATACAAATACCCGATGCAAAGTATTCCTCCTTCGGTACTTGATAAAAAGTTTTCGGAAAAACTGAACGGAATGGTATTAGATGGTTCAATGGTAAAAGTAACCAGCACACCTGCAGGTAGAAATAGTATTTCGAATAAAATTAACGGAAAAATATATAACAACGGAAGGCGTTTATGCCAGGGAAATACCAACTGTACACCTATTTGCCCTATACAAGCTAAATATGATGCAACAGTTACTTTAGCCAAAGCATTAAATACGGGTAATGTAGATATTATGTACCAGACGGTAGCCTACAATATATTGATAGATGAAACCACTAAAAAAGTAACAGGTATTGCTTATAGACAATATGAAACCAAAACAGGTCCGGTAACAGGCGAAGGGGTGGTAACGGCAACCCAATATGTAATAGCTGCACATGCGGTAGAAACAGCCAAATTATTACTGATGTCGAAAACGGCAACCATGCCTAATGGTGTAGCTAATTCAAGCGGACAGGTAGGCAAAAATTTAATGGATCATCCGGTAAAACTAAGTTGGGGTCTGATGCCCGAAAGCACCTTTCCATTTAGGGGACCTTTAAGCACTTCGGGTATAGAAACCACACGCGATGGTGATTTTCGTAAAGAACGTGCCGCTTATCGCATAGAAATAGGCAATGAGGGTTGGAATTGGCCGGAGGGAGCTCCTTATACCACACTTACCGGTTTAGTAAATACAAATAAATTCGGAAGCGAATTACGTAACCTTATAGCACAGGAGTTTACCCGTCAGTTTCGTATAGGGTTTTTGGTGGAACAATTGCCGGAAGATGATTGTTACATTATTCCTTCAGCAACCTGTAAAGATAACTTGGGTATTCCACGACCTGAAATCCACTATAATTTGTCAAACTATACCAAAGCAGGTTTTGAAGCGGCAGCGCAGGCAACTACTCAAATATTTGGTGCGCTTGGAGCTAATGAAAGTGCAGATAGTGCCAATCCACCACTAAGCAGGCCAGGTTCATTTATCTATAATAACAAAAACTATTTTAGCAATGGAGCCGGCCATTTAATGGGAACACATCGTATGGGCTCAACACCACAAGACTCAGTAACCGATGCCAATATGAAAACATGGGACCACGACAATTTATATTTGGTAGGTTGTGGTTCATTTCCTACTACGGGCACAGCTAACCCTTCGTTAACCATGATGGCGCTGGCCTATAAAGCTACAGATGCTTTGTTAAAAACGTTGTAGCAAATAGGGTCCATTGAATGCGTGAACAATATTTTTAACTAAAAAAAGAGTAGAAATACTACTAAAAAAGAGTATTTCTACTCTTGCCTTATTCCAAACAGTAGTACTAAGTTTGACATAGCTCAATCACTGAATATAATTGTTGAAACAAATATACTCAAGTTTTCATAGGCCCATAGTTATATAAAGTGGTTGAGCTATTTAAATCAATACAAATTATTAGTCGTTTATCTTTATGAAGATTTTAGTTTTACAGGTTGTTATTTTCTCCTCCTTTTTTTTATTGCTCTTTGCGCTCACCTTCAATATTAATTTTGCTGAACAGGCTATGGATTTTTTTAACCATAACCTCCTTATGAGTGCTTTTGCAAGTACTGCACTATTGGCATCAGATATAGTATTACCGGTTCCTTCAAGTGTTTTAATGTTGTTAAACGGAAAGCTGTTTGGTATTGTTATAGGTACTATTGTTTCCTGTTTAGGTTTGGTGTTATCAACCTTATTAGGTTATATAATAGGTAAAAAAATAACTTCTTCCTTATCTCGTTTTTTAAATGCCAGACAACAGGAGGAAGCAGAAAAAATGTTTAAGCAATGGGGCTACCTGGCTTTAATTATAAGCAGACCCATTCCATTACTATCAGAAAGTATAAGCATAGTAGCTGGTATGCAAGGCATGTCATTTTCGTCCATGTTAATTTCAGCCTTTGCCGGTTCATTGCCCGGGGCATTGGTATATGCCTATTATGGGAGCACTTCCAATAACGAACAAAACCAATACCTCAGCTTTTTGCTTGTGGTAGGTATTGCAGCATTGGCTTTTATTATTTCTAAATTATTAAAAAAACAAATTTCAAAAAATAAATATGAGTTACTTTGATTTTCCCCGTATTAATTTTACAGGCAATGTTAGTATCAATGTTGGCACTGTAAACAATGATGACTATTCCGGTGTTTATATAGCAGATGGACCCGGTAAAGGCAATCCGCTTCGCCTATCAGATACACCCACTGCGCAAGCCATTACGTATGGTCAAACTGATGATGAGTTTATTAAATGGTCGCAAGCACCCATTCCTACAAGCGATATCAATGGAGCCTCAACTGGAAATAAAATTCCGGGTGAATGGAATTATTATGGCGACATGGGTGTTACCTTTCAAAATGTAAATGTGGTTGGCGTAAACCTGTTAGATGGTACTTTGCAAACAAGCGGTAATCCAATAATAGGCACCAATGTTTCTTTTAACAACGATTCAGGAAGAAGTACAGCATTAATTTGCGATGTAAACCCGGAAGATGTACCCTGCTCACAAATTTTTGCCGATGTGTTTTCACTGAGAGATAATAGTGGTAATGCCCTGTTTCAAGGCAAGCCGTCAAAGGCAGTAACGCGTTGGATAAATTTTCAGCGCAATGCTAATTTAACAGCTTCGGCTGGCGCATCGGGTTTATTTCAAAGTGTTATTCCCATAAGCAATTTTAGCGACCCAAGTATTCAAACCATGCTTACAAACCTAGGCATGGATGTAAATAAATTACCAAGTAACTTAAAAGGTTTTATGGTGCGTTACACCATTTACAAAACCATTCCACCAATAACACCTGATGACTATCCCGATAACGATACTTATTTACAAGCGTTGGTAAATTTATATGCAAATCCATTTCCCGCCAACCAAAATCCGGCTATATCTACTGTAAGCGGTTCCATAGGTTTATGGTACGAAGACGAAATGCAGTCAATAACCATGGGTAGGTATTTAATACCTCCGGCCAATGGAAGCACATTTACAACAAGTCCTTTTAGAAGAAATAACGGACAAGGCACTTTTGTATTGGGGCCAACAGTAGCCAAGTTTTATAGCAGCACCAATAGATTAACATTAGATGTATCTAATACCTTTCCCGATTTATATCAAAAATCCCAAACAAATGAAGTAACCAATAATAAATTTGATATTGGTTTATACAATGGAAATCAGAATATTCTTTTAGGTGTAATTAAGGAAGGAGATACCAATCCAACAACTATATCGGTTTTAGATTATGCCAATACACCATTGTATTTAAACCAAGGCGGATTGCTAGACATAACAGTTCCGGCAAGTTTAGTAAGTGCAGTGCAGTCGGGGAGTTTGGTTGTTATGTTTGAACACCAGATAAATGGTAATAGTGGTAGCATTTTATTGCAGGAAATTGATTATATGATTGCCAGTGACCAAGCTTGTGTATTTGGTGAAGAAGGGCAAACCGATAACCTATACCGCAATGATGCACCGCAACCGGGAACCTGTACTATTAATGTTTATTATAAAGGAGCACCAATAAGCTCACCTGTTAATTTAGTAATGCAAGAAGCTATTACTACACCAAACAATGCTGATACTTTATTGGGAACAGTTGTTACTTTAGAAATAACGCCTGACAACAATAATAAGCTTCCACTTACACTGGACACGGCAGCATCAGGAAATCGTTTGTATAGATTTGCATTACAAAATACAAGTGCAACGGAATCTTATGCTTTAACACCTGTTACCAATTATGGTGGCATAAATCTAGCAACAGATTTTTATGTTAACATGCGCATATTGCCAACCGATGATTATTCAGCTTATATTGATAGCAACGGCAAGGCAACAAAACCTATACCCTGGGATTATTTATATGCCAATGTGCTGCGATACTATAGTCTTATTTTCCCTGCAATGGTTATTCGTTTGCCTTTTGTAGAGTCAGTGTGGCAAGATTCAGCCGCTATGATTTATGAAAGAGTAGATGTGGCCAATTGGGATTCGGTTATGTATATGCCCCGCACCCGCGATTTATCAAACACAAGACGACAATTGATGCAAGCATGGCTCTTACAATACATGCCAACTCCTCCAAGTTCAAATAACCAATCAGCATAAAAACCATGAAAAAAATAATTATATGTTTAGCTACTGTGTTGTCAGTTATTAACGTATCAGCACAAACCGCAAAAGTGAAAACAGGTATAAGCCCGTTTACTATTTCAGTAAAAGCAGTAAGTACTCCGGGTTTGCCATTACAATCGTTTGTTAATGGGCGTAGTGGAGACTATTTATTAGTAGTTGGCGGCAGAACCAATGGTTACCACGGTACCAACGGGGCCGATCCGAGTGTTAATTTTCCTACTTATTACTCCAACAGAAACTTAGTGGTATATAATCCTTTAACAGGAGCTTTAAAAAGTGTAACGGTTCCGCAACCTTATTACGACCAATTAACATCAACCAATTTACAAGGTTATCAGGATGGAAGTTACCTTTACATTTGTGGCGGATACGGACAAAACAGTGCAGGTAATTATGTAACCTACAATGGTGTTATAGCCATGAATGTAGATAGCATAGTAAAAGCCATCAATAACAACGATACACTGAATTTAACGCGGTTTATAACCAGTACTACCAGTAACGACATGGCCATTACCGGAGGTGAATTATTTAAAGTAGGTAACTACTTTTACTTGGTAATGGGGCAAAACTTTACAGGTAAATATGCACCAACAGGCAATGAAACAAATGTACAAGTTTATTCAGACGAAATAAGGCAGTTTAGTATTAACTTAACAGGAAATCAATTATCTGTTCAGTTAATTAAACGTTTTACCGATGGTAACAAACCAGATAGTACTACGCAGTTTCGCAGAAGAGATTTAAATGTAGTGCCTATTAAAGATGCAAACGGCAAAGATGGCTTAGCAGTATATGGTGGGGTATTTACTTACAAATACAATGGTGTTTGGCAAAACCCGGTTTATTTATTGCAAGATGCCAATAACAACCCCGTAGTAACTATTGATAATAATTTTAGCCAAAAGTGTAATCAATACGGTTGTGCCGAAGTACTTATTTACGACCCCTTAACCAAAACGATGAGTACCTCTTTGTTGGGTGGAATCAGTTATTACGATTACAACGCAAGCGGAGTATTGCAAGCTTATGCTACTGTTCCTTTTGTAAAAATAGTTTCTACTATTAACCGTTTAGCCGATGGTACTACTACAGAAATAGTGGCACCGCAAGCCAACTCATTACCTGACTGGATAGGTGCAGAGGCAAAGTTTTTTCCGTTGGAACAATACCTGTTAAAGGGCCATGAAGAAATATTAGATTGGAGTAAAATACCGGCCGGAAAAAATACGGTAATAGGGTATATGTATGGTGGAATAAAAGCAACTGCTTCGCAAAGCAGTTACTTTAATCCAACGGCCAGCAACAGAACATTGTACCAGGTTATTATAAACAGAACAGCGGCTAAATAATGCGGTATATTTATGTTATACTTATTACTTTTTGTTTAAGTAAAATATATGCACAAGACAGTATTCCTAAAAAATCGGTACAGGCTTTTCCGGTACCTGCTATAGGCAAAAGCATTGAAACCGACTGGTATTTTGGAGCGGTGTGTTTATTTAAGTTTAAAAACTTTTTTAACACACCGCAATACTCCACTGCCAAGCTTAAGTTGGAGTACTCTTTAAACAAACAATTTATTGTTACTACCAATTGGTTTGTATATACCAACCGGAACAAAAAAATAATTATTGGCGACAATGCCTATCTATACTTTCCTGAATACTATTTCGGCATAGGAAATAATACGGCAGAAAACAATAAGTTATATTATACCGCGCAACGCCTGGAGTTGTATAATGCCTTATTATGGAAAATAAAACCTGACGTTTATGTAGGTGTATCGGTTAAAGCGCAATCCATAAGTGAGCTTAACCCTGAATATACCAATACTATTATAAGCAATGAATTGGTGAATAACAATGCCGGCTGGAGTACGGGAGTGGGGCCACATTTGCTCCGCGATAAACGCGACCGTATATTAAACCCATCAGCAGGCAGCAGTTTTATAGAAGTAGAAAACATTAACTACATTAAAGAAAAAGCTACCCAAAATACAAACCTGTTTAGCAGCCTGAAAGCTGATGTAAGGTATTACCATAAACTATTTGCCAAGTCGCTTATAGCATGGCAGTATTACAGTGTACATAATTTTGGCAATGCCCCTTACCGTTTATTAGGCTTGTTAGGAAGCGATAGCCATATGCGCGGTTACTATCAGGGCCGCTATCGGGATAACCATTACATTACGGTGCAGGCGGAAGCACGCATCCGTATAAGAGACTGGTTAGGTTTTACTTTGTTTAGCGGAGTGGGCGATGTATACAATAACTTTTCAGATGCCAGTATCAGTAACCTGAAATATACCAATGGGGGTGGCATACGCATTCGTGTTGACAAGGACGATAATGTAAACCTGCGCTTTGATTATGGGATAGGCAATGAAACGGCAGGCTTTTATGTAGCCTTTGGCGAAGCATTTTAGGGAAATAATATACTTTATTTAAGCGGCACTTGTATCAATAAGGTAAACACCTTTACCTTATTCACGCCTTACTTTTTAATTATGAATACTACAAGCGGGTATGGGTTTAATTAACTTATATCCGTTTGTATATATGCAGGCTGTTTTTGTTTGTATCTGCCTGCTTTTGGGCCTGTTTTGTTTACAACCGAGCCTCTTCTTTTGTAGGGTAAAAACAAAGCGAAGCAGAGCGAACGGAGAGCGAAGGCAAAGCGAAGGAAGAAAAAAGCAAAAACGTAGGGATTTTGATACATTTTTAGGGAAAAATAAGCCCGGGTAATATTGTTTTTTTAAGAAGCTCGTTATAGGTATGAATATAAAACTACATAAAATGGCTAGGGTCAATAAAAACGTAATCACTAAAGGTTTGAGCGGCATACTGGGTGGTATGTTGGTGTTTCGTATGGTGGGAGATAAAACGGTGGTATCAACAGCTCCTCTTACAAGCAAAGCGCCTACGCCAGCTCAAAAGAAACAGCGCGAAAAGTTTCAGCAGGCAGTTTTATATGCCAGGGCACAAATGGCTAATCCGCTTATAAAGGCAGCGTATGAAGCGCGTGCCAAAAGTACAGGTGCTCCCAATGCTTATAATGTTGCAGTGTCTGATTTTTTTAATAAACCGGCTATTGAAGCCATTGATGTAAGCAACTATTCAGGCAAAAAGGGCGATACTATCTGCATCAGGGTAACGGATGATTTTAAGGTGGAATACGTTATTGTGGAAATAACGAATGACAGGGGAGTTGAAAAAGGTAATGCGGTAAAACAAGCCAATGAACTGGACTGGCTTTATACAGCTGCTGATGATAATGTTGGTTTGAAAGGAAGTAAGGTTATGGTAAAGGCTTATGATATGCCGGGCAATGAAACAAAAGAGGAGCAGGCTTTAGGAATTGTTGAGCGGTTGTTATGACACGAGCGGACGCTCGCACTAACTAGGTTTCTTTTTTGCATTGCAAATGCTTATAGTAGCTAAGTGCGGTTTGCAAAACCGCACTGGCTCCGAGTTGAAAAAGGCAATTCAGTAAAACAAGCCAATGAACTGGACTGGCTTTATACAGCTGCTGATGATAATGTTAGTTTGAAAGGTAGTAAGGTTATGGTAAAGGCTTATGATATGCCGGGCAATGAAACAAAAAAGGAGCAGGTTTTAGGAATTGTTGAGCGGTTGTTATGACACGAGCGGACGCTCGCACTAACTAGGTTTCTTTTTCGCATTGTAAATGCTTATAGTAGCTAAGTGCGGTTTGCAAAACCGCACTGGCGGGGCATTGATATGCATTAAAGCTTTTTTTGCTTAGTGCAATAATAATTCATGTGGGCTTACGTTGGTATTTTGTATTTATGAATTAATATTGCCCCAAAATTTAAGCGTGTTTAAACTGTTTGCCCAAGCCAATTTATTTGTTTTTTTACTATTGCTTTGTGGCCAAACAAATGCTCAAAATAAAGCAGACTCTTTAAGCGACTCCACACTTAACAGGTTTTTATTAACATATACCCCCAAGGATACTGTAAACAACCGCACTTTTTTATTGAATTTTTATAAAGGCAATGAATTATTGGCCAAGTTTAAACTGCTTAAAATAAACAACAGAAAAATTGTAATTGATTCTTTTGTTTATGAGGAACCTTTTAACCAGGATAGTTTGTTAAACGGCAGTGGTATAAAAAGGGCTGACCTTATTTATAACAGCAACTGGGAAACGGATACGCCTGTTGTAAAGTCTTTTTTAATAATGCCCCCGACACCTAAAGCGGGGTTAACTAAAGCTGATACTTTTGATTTGTTTAAATTACTAAAAGCCGAAAACAAAATTGGAATTACGTATACCAACGAAGTAGAATATGGCAATAATTTTTATTATGGGTTAGCCAATACGGTAAATCCAAGGGTAACCAATAGCATAACGGCTGATGCCAAAATATTGGGTTTACCTGTTACTATAGGTACTACCTACACCAATTTCAGAACGGATAATAGTTTAAATATAACCGATTTTAGATTGAATGTAGATGTATTAAAGTTTAAAAATGACCTGTATAATAAAAACGTAATAAACAGTAAACAACTGGAGCGGTTAAATGGAAATAAGGTAACTACTCAGAACGAAATTAACGGGTTAGACAGCAACATAAACGAACTGGAGCTGCAATTAAATAACCCTTATAATTTAGAAAAATACAAAGAAAATAAAAGGCTGCTTGAGCTAAGTAAAAAAGACACCAGTATTGCCCGGAAGGTAGGTACTGTTAAATTAAGTCAGTTAAAACAGCAAGCAACTAATTTTGAGGAGGAACAGGTAAAATTAGAAAAACTGAAAAAGCTACGCAGTTTAAAAAAGAAAGAATTAATAAACATTGATAAGTATATAGTAAATGAAAAGGCTGATTTATTATCGGGCAAAAGTTTAAGAAGCAATGTGAAAACAGCTTCTAAATTGCATAAGGGTTTGGGTTTGTTATACAGCATTAATAAACTTGATATAGGTAGAATAGCTCCTGTATATTCTGATTTTACTTTAAATGGCTTAACTTATTTAGGTATAAATACACAATTTAATATTAATAATACAGAGGTGTCATTGACAGCGGGGCGTTTAAATAACTATGCCAGCTATTTGTACCATACCAACGATAATTTAGGGGGTTATATATATGCAGGTAAAATAACAAAAAAACAGGTAAATGGTAGTACTTTTTTATCATTACTATACTTAAGCCCCAACACGGGTAATAATATGGAAAGAATTGATAACAGGTATATAGTTTTAGGGATTGGCGGCAGAGAGGAAGTAATTGAAAATATTCATTTTTCGTGGGAGTTGGCGTATGCAGAGTCTGATTCTAATAATTACAAGGAGCAGAAAAACAATCAATTGTTTCAACGGTTTGACCCATATGCTTTGGCTGGCGGGGTAGGTTTTGCAGGCGATATTAATACAAAAACCAAATTTGAGATAAACTCAAAATATGTAGGTTACGATTTTAAAAACCCGGCCAATACTAATTTACGTAATGATTTTTTACGCAATAGCCTTAAAATTACGCGCTTGTTTAACCAGTCAAAAATACAGGTCAGTTATCAGTTAAAATATGATGCTGATAATTTCACAGCTCTTAAATCATCCACCACCCATATTACAAATAACAACATGCTGTTTAGCTACCGAATGCATAAGCAGTTTAAAACCATTGTTAATTTAAATTATACGAGGGTCAGTAATTATTTTGAGGGTGCTCAGTTTGGTTTAAAGCAATATGTGTTTACATCGCAAATGGTTAATATTACTTTAATACATACTTATAAAAATAAAAAGGTACAGGGTTTAAATACCCTGAATTTTAATTTCAATAAAGTAAACAATGAGGCCGTTTCCAACAGTTCTAATTTTTTGCATCAGGTATCTTATAATAACCTGCTCGATTTTTATAAAAAAGGCTTTAAAATAAATAGTGTAGCCGGTTACCAATCTGCCCAAAACGATTCAACCCTTACCATAAATGCCTCGGTGGAAGCAAGTAAATTATGGCGGGCTTTTGAGTTTGGTGTAGGCGGTTTAGTAAAAATTAACAATAATTTATTGCCCTACCAATCAGCTACTAGCAAAATAAGTTATACTAAAAACAGGCTTCGCATAGTTACCGGATTTGAATATTATTGGTTAAGCAATACTTTTGAAAGCCAAGGAAGTATTAATAATGGGTTAATACTTAGAACAAGCCTAACCATTAAAATATAAGCCTTAATATATGAAAAAATTATTTTCTACCCTGTTCTTATGCTTGTTAATTGGGGTCCAGATTGGCCTGTCTCAAATTAATATTCAGTTTTTCCCGAGCAAAGAATTTAATGTTACAAGCGATGATTTAATTAATTTTAGTGTTTTATCGCCTGTTGAAGAACATGTGGTTGATATTCATATATTATGTAAGCATAAAGAAAGTGGAGAACAAGTGTTTGAAGCAATGCTTCCGTCTGTAACAATAAATGCACAACTATACCAGGTTGCGGGTAATACCAAAGGTTTAAGTATAAAATACAGCAGCAGCAATGCTTTGTTTAATAATTCAAAGGTATTAAGCAGTGGTACTTATCAGGTTTGTGTTGAAATTATATCAACAGGCTCATTGGAAAAATTAATAAGTGATTGTGAACAATACCAAAGTTTACCCATTAATCCACCCATGTTATTATACCCTGAAGATAATGGTATAATAAGCACTTTACAACCCATTTTAAACTGGATTCCCCCAACACCATTATTAGATGCTAAACGAGTGCGTTACCAGTTAAAACTGGTACAAATGCGTGAAAACCAGAATCAGTTTGAAGCGATTGCTTCCAATTCGACTGTTTTTACCACCTCAGTGCAATCAAATACCAATTTATTGTATCCTTATAACGCTTTGCCCTTAGCTTACGATAAGCATTATGCTTGGCAGGTAGAAGCTTTTGAAGGGAATGTATCGCTGGGTAAAACAGAAGTATGGCGATTTACACTGCAAAGAGATTCGCTGGAAGAGCTAAGAGAAAAATACAGATTTTTAAGTTTTACGAAATTGTATCCATTTGGTATTGATAATAAAGTTTATGAAACCAACGAAGATTTAAAAATAATTATAGAAGGAGTGTCAATGGATAGTTTAACTATCAATATCGTTAATTATAATGATAACAAGTTAGTTCAGGTAATTAACGCCAGCGATTTATTTAGTGTAGGTAACAATAGGTACGTGCTTAATTTGGTCATGTATAGAAATGTAAAGGCAAATGGTGTATACACCATTTCTGTTGCCGATGGCAATACAAAAAAAATATCCAGTTTTAAATATTTACCTGCAAAATATTAAATGAGTTTAAGAAAAGTAAGCTTATACCTTATAGCTACTATAATGGTATTACTTAGCAGTTGCCGGGACGATCTCGATATTCAGAGTTACGTGAAATTTTTTAATAAAAAGGATAATGGGTTATCCAATTCAATAAAAATTGATAGTAATATATATGATATTAGCATAAAGAGCCGTGAATATATGGCATTGATGAATATTGGCCCTGATGCCCTTTATTTAAGCAAAGAAGAATTAAAGAAACAAATAGACGAAACGGAGGACTATTCATACATTTTTTTTAAAATCAAAAATGATGGAAAAATCATTAAACATGATAGTGTTCAAAAGATAAATCAAATTAATTATTTTCAATCTGAAGTATTAAACGATGTTTACTTGTTAAATGATGATGTTAAAATACATCCTTGTATAAGTACTTATATTTCATCAAATAGCATGTTTAATGAGCATATGCTAATACTAGCTTTTCCAATTAGCTTTAATCAGTTAGAAAGCAACCCTTTGTTTGTAATAAACAAAAGCAATTATTTTATAAAAAACATTTCTATTCCTTTAAACATAAAAAATAAAAGCACATTACCACAGCTTGCCCTATAATTCATGAAAAAGTATACAGCACCTAAAAAAAGAACCCGGTTAACCGCTTTATGTTTAGCCTTATTAATGCTTGTAGAAACCCTGATACCAGGTGTTTCATTTGCACTTTCCGGTGGGCCTTCGCAACCGGAGTTTGAAGGTTTTACACCTGCCGGAACTACTGATATGGTTGATTTGTTTACAGGCGATTTTAGTTATAATATTCCATTAATGGATGTAGACGGATATCCGATTAATATTGGTTACCAGTCGGGTATTAATATGGACCAGGAGGCCAGCTGGGTTGGGTTAGGGTGGAATTTAAATCCGGGTTCTGTTAACAGGAGTATGCGTGGTTTGCCCGATGATTTTAAAGGAGACATGGTGGAGAAAAGAAGTTATGCAAAACCAAGCTATACGGTTAGCGTTGGTGGGGGTATAAGTACCAAAATATTCGGATTAAAGTCGGCTTATAGCCCTAGTTACGATGCCGGCTTAGAATTGTTTTACAATAATTATAAAGGATTTGGTGCGAATATTTACACCGACTTGAATTTACTCTCTTATTCAATAAAAAGCCCGGAAGATGATAAAGCCTCATTTAAGGTAACGGATTTCCTGAAAAAAACATATAACAGATTAACAGATAAAGGCGGATGTAAGGGATCTGCGTCTCCTACGAGTGGTGTATCCATTGCCAAAATGCTTGGGCAAAACAATGCCGCTCGTAATTCACGGGTAGAACGAATAAACGGTGCTATAAACACCGCTAATTATGCATCAAATTCGTTATCCTCTTATTATTCAAGCTCACATGGTTTTGTACCTCAGTTTACCAATAATTCATCTAATTACGGATATCGGTTTGACTTGGTATTAGGTGGTGATGGTGCAGGTATTTTTGTTGGAACTAAATTAAATTGTGCATATACTTCTCAAGAAACCGATAATGGTACGTTTACAAAAGAAGCTTATGGTGCTTATTATCATAATGAAAAGAATAATGGTAATACCGATGTTTTATTAGATTTTAATAGAGAAAAAGAGGGAGCTTTTTCTAATAACAAACCTCTTTTGCCTATAACTTACAGTACTTACGATATGTATAGTGTATCCGGACATGGCGCAGGGGGCACATTTAGGGTAATAAATAATGGAATTAATGTGTTTCATAATACAGTAACAGTATCACGAGGTAATTCTAATGGACACAATTTAGAATATGGGTCAGTTCCGGATGTGCATTTGGGAGCATCTCAAATCAATAACTCAAATGAAAGTATCAATTCAAAATGGATTAATAATTTTACAAATGCAGCAGAGTTTGATTATTACACGGATAATAAACCTGAATTTGAAAGAACGTATTTTAAAATGGCAGGAGAAAAAAACAGTATCAATGAAGCCCTTCTGTTCAATAAAAAATTAAACGTTCCCTACAAACCGGCTATTAAAAGTAAAAGCATGTTTGATATTTATGCCGAAGAGAAAATTAATGCGGATAATGCAGCTTCTGAAACATTGGACCCTTCTTACGGGGGTACTACCAATTTATATGACGATAAACGTGTAGTTAGAAATACATATATATCGGCCTTAACGTACAACAATAACCAGGCTTTTCATAACCCCAATATGCTAACAGGTTCTTTGTTTAAAAGTAATAATTATTATAATGTAACAGCCACAACAACCAGTATAGATAATAACATAGCTATACCGTATAATTTTAGCCCTGCTTTAACCCAAGACAATTATTACCCAAGCAGTACCAATGTGCGTAAACCACATCATATTGGCGAAATAACCGTTAATCAACCCAATGGGAGCAGGTATGTATATGGCATTGCAGTATATAATAATTTTCAGAAAGAATATACGGTTAACGTGGGTAAAATTAAAGGTTTTGTAAATAATGATTTGACCGAATTTTCATCAAAAGATGTAAAGTTAAATCCTCAAACCAATATAGTTGATATTAATGGAGAAATTAGCAAATATAAACAAGACGGTAAAGGCAATGAAGCTGATGTTAAGTCTGATGGTTTTTACCAGGAAATAAAAACACCAGGTTATGCACACGCTTATTTATTAACGGATGTGTTGCAACCGGATTATGTAGACATGGCTCCAAGAGGAACCGGGCCGGAAGATTTAGGTAATTATACTAAATTTAATTATGTAAGAACCACTGATAAATATAAATGGCGTTCACCCGCCATTACCGGGAAAGCTAATTTTATTGAAGGTTTAAAAAGCCAGAGTTACGATAACAAAGCAACCTTTGTAGAAGGGGAGAAAGAACTGTGGTATTTACAAACCATTGAATCGAAAAACCATATAGCTGTTTTTGTTATAGAGCCAAGAAATGATGGGATGGCCGTTACACATGAAGATTTTGCCCATTTTAATGGACTTAACGCTAATTTATATGAAAACAATTCATTTAAGCTTAAACGAATTGTTTTATATACAAGAGCTGAATATGAAAGAAGTACTGATCCGCTCAAAGATGCAACGCCTATAAAAACAGTATGGTTTGAGTACAATTATAAATTATGTAAAGGCATATACAATTCATGGAATTCGTACCAGAATTTAACTGATAATAGTGGTAAATTAACCTTGAGTAAAATTTATTTCACTTACGGAAAATCAAATAAAAAAATAAGTACCTATAATTTTAATTATGCCGAAACCAATGCCGATTATAACCCTAATTATAACCAGGCTAATATTGACAGATGGGGTAATTTTAAATCAAGTCCTTCAAGTTCAAATGAACCTAAAAATGTTGATTTCCCTTACGTAAAACAAGATAAAACAGATGCCGATAAAAATGCGGCAGTATGGTGTTTAAGGTCTATAAAACTTCCTTCGGGCTCACTTATTAATATTAATTATGAGTCCGATGATTATGCTTATGTTCAGAACAGGCGGGCAGGACAAATGATGAAGATAGAAGCGATTGGTTCTTCAGCAACATTTCCTTCACCTACTGAGCCAAATAATATATTGTATGAAAATACTATAGACTATTGCGACAATAAGAACTTTTTCTTTTTTAATGTGCCTGTAGAGTACAGAAACGGAAATGCTTTAGCCGGCTTGCGCGATGAATACATAGCTGATTGTGCAGACCAGGTGAAGCAAATTTCGTTTAAGGTATTAATGGGTATTCGTAACGAAACAGATTATGAGTGGATAACAGGTTATGCCAATGTGCAAAGCTTTGGCGCTGCGCGAACGAGTAATGACGATGATGACGATGCTCATTTTTATGTTCAAATAAAAAATGAAGATTTAGAAAGCTTGGTTTTAGACAAAGCATTAAATCCATTCTCAAAAACAGGGTTTAATTTTGCCAAAGAAAACCTTCCCTTTTCGGTTAATCCAACTTCCTTAGATGAATACAGAGATGGAAGTTTAACTGCTAAAGATTATGCATTAAAGTTGGTAGGTCTTTCAAGTTTGGTAAACCAGTTTTTAGGGGTTAACGATGACTTATTAAGCAGAGAGTTTTGCAGGTATATTAATTTAGACCAATCGTTTTGCCGGTTAAATGCACCTTTTAAAAAGAAATTAGGTGGCGGGGCAAGGGTTAAAAAAATTACCATCAACGATTCTTGGGCTGCTATGACAGGTGTAGAAACAAGTGAAGAATATGGCCAAGAGTTTAGCTATACGACTACTGAAACCATACAAGGCAAAGAAATGGAAATCAGCTCAGGCGTGGCTTCTTACGAGCCAGCTTTTGGTGAGGAAGAAAACCCTTTTAGAGAAGCCATTAGTTATAAATTGACCGGATTTTTAAAACCTGACGAACAACAAATTATTGATGGTCCGGTTGGCGAATCTTTTTTTCCAAGCCCAAGTGTAGGGTATAGCAAAGTAACAGTAACCAATATTGGCCGCAGTGGAACTATTAGTGACCAAACCGTGAGTGTTAAAGCACATGGTGTAGGTAAAGTAGTAAACCAGTTTTACACCACCAAAGATTTTCCAACCATTGTTAATTACAGCAGTATAACCAATGAACGGAGTTGGATTCCGCTCCTTGATTTAATATTGTATAAAAAACAATTTGATGAAAGATATGTGAGCCAGGGTTTTTCAGTAGAGTGTAATGATATGAACGGGAAACCCAAATCAGTAGAGAATTTTAAAGAACAATTACCTACCGATAAGAAAGAGGTTTTAATAAACGGAACTTACTATAAATACAAAACCCAAAGCAATAACCCCAATAAGTTAGATAATACCAATGTTTCTGTTATTGACGATAAAGGCGTAATAACCAAACAAACGGTT
>CAYTWI010000023.1:0-38005 GCA_964442045.1 uncultured Bifidobacterium sp. | reverse complement strand
CACGTTTCCAGCCCGGTGAGGTAAAAGTATATGTAAAGTGGTTTTTGTATTTAGCAGTATCAATATAACCGGCATATACACCTGAAGTAGTGCGGTTATAACCCGGATATAACGGGTTTTCATCAGGTAAGTTCCAGAACACACGACTTTGGAAACTTGAGGTATTTAATATGGTTTGTGGGCTATTGATCCATACGGTATCTGGCGTGTAGAAATTGGCAATGGGTGGTAGTAGATTATTTGCACCAACTCCTGGTATCATGTCGACTCCAAAATTAAATAAATTTGCGTCCTGACCAGAATAAGCCATAGTACAACCACTTACATTCCAAGTTCTTCTGAAACCAGACTTTGAAACATTAGTAACTGTAAATGCACCTGAATTGGTAGAACAAATCGTAATTTCAATTACCAAGCTTTGGGCTGGGTCATAAACAAATGGTGTTTGTAGGGTAATAGACATCCAACCAGCAGCATCAGATGATGCTGTGAGTGTAGCTGCGGTATAAACGTTTGTTAATCCTGTAACAATAGAAGCGGTAGGCAATGTTGTGGCTGCTGTTTGTCCCATATTAATGGTTACACCAGTAAAATTAGACGTATTACTTGCAGTACCTTGGAAATAAACTTTAGTAATTCTGCCTAAATAGGCTCCCGTTAGTTCACCCGGAGCTACCAATGATTGCATTGATTTACCTGCAGTACCCCAGTTAAATGGAAACGAATTACTTGGTGAATTTACATTTCCAGTGTAAAAAGTTGGCTGAGCTACTATTTTGCTAGCTACACCAAGCAGAAATAAAATCAGAAATAATTGTAGTTGTTTATTCATAATATATGTTATTTATTATTTTACTATTAAATTATTATCACAATTATACATAATAATTAATTTACAAACTCTAATACGCAAAAAATTGCTAATGGTTTGTAAATGTATTTAATTTTATAGATTAATGTTAATATTGAAGCAAAATATAATTTTAGTATGAACTCTATTAAACAACACTTTACAGAAGCGTCTGATATCTTAACACAATTTTTAAATAATGACTCAAATTTTGAGGCTATAGAAAAAGCCGGGCGGTTAATGGTAGAGGCGGTTAAAAATGACGGTAAAATTTTAAGTTGTGGTAATGGGGGCAGTATGTGCGATGCGATGCACTTTGCAGAGGAATTAACCGGTAAATACAGAAATGACAGGCCTGCCATTGGCGCTATTTCCATGAGCGATGTGAGCCATATGGCATGTGTTGGAAACGACTATGGTTATGACCATGTTTTCAGCAGATACCTGGAGGCCGTGGGCCGTAAAGGGGATGTACTTTTAGCTATTTCAAGCAGCGGCAACTCTGTTAATGTAATCAAAGCCATGGAAGTGGCCAGGCAAAAAGGGATTAAAATAGTAGGGTTAACAGGAAAAGATGGGGGTAAAATGGCTGGCTTATGCGATGTAGAAATAAGGGCGCCACACAGTCCTTATGCTGACAGGGCGCAAGAAATTCATATTAAAGTTATTCATTCACTGATTGACTATATTGAGAGTCACGTTTAGTTTCGGCTAAAAATAAAGATACTGCTTCCATCAAAGCAATAAATATATTCTTTGCTTACAAAAACCCATTGCGTTTTATAGTTAAAGCTAAAACTAAAGGCATTTTTCACCAGGCCTATTTTTAAATCAATCATGTTAACATGATTGGCTGCGGTATGGAATAAATATTCAGTACCCAATTGCAGTGCGGTTGCAGTGCTTACTTTTAATGTTCGGGTATAGGAAGCAAACACATCAAAAAATAAAACGACACTATCGTTTGACAGGATTACCTGCTTCCCGTTATCGGCTAAATAACCGGGTACAAAATTAAAGTTACAGAATTGTTTTATGTTACCTGAACTTTGGTACTGCTTACCTTCTTTATCTAATTTTTTTAGCTGCAAATCGCTTAAATCAAACACCCACAAACCATTATCGTAACTGCGGGCAACGGAAGAGGCCTGAATTATATTTGATTTGGTTAAATCTATTTCGCCCCTGTACGCTAAATTATTATCTAAAAATATTACCCTATTTATTTCTTTATAAAACACATAAAGCTCCATAGGGTTAGATGCATCAATACTGGTAATATTGCCGCTGTAATTGTAATTAAGGGTAGCCAGTATTTTACCCGACTGGTCGTATTTGTATAATTGGTTAGTAGGAGAAACTACATACATATTGCCCAGTTCATCGGCCTGAACATATTTGGCATTTAATTTAAAACTACCTTTTAGTTTGGTGCTGTCAAGCACCTGACTCGATACTTGTTTTTGGCCAAAACTAAACAGCCCGAACAGGACAATTATTTTAATAAAATTGCTTAATTCTTTTTTAATAATTATTGGCCCGTTTTCCATCATTTCTTTGCATAAACAAAACTTGCTGAGTGGTTTGTGTAACTTTTTAGGGTCACATTATTTTCGTCAATTTCTAAATAGGTATTGTATTCAATCCAATCGCCTAAATTAATATAGGAGCTTGTTTTGGTGAGCTCATAAACCATTGGTAAATGACGGTGACCAAAAACAAAAAAATCAATATTTTCATGTGCTAGGAATTGGCGTGCATGTTGTATCAGAAACTCTTTTTCGCCATAAAAAGCATGGTTATCGCTATAGGTTTTTTGTTTGCTTTTATGGCTAAACCAGTTGGCTATACCTATACCTATATTTGGATGAAAAAAGGCAAATAAGCGTTGAAAAAAATAGTTCCTGTAAATGCCTAATATGAATTTAAATTTTAACTGTTGCGGACCTAATCCATCGCCATGGCCTATGTATAGTTTTTTACCTGCTATGGTTTTTATAATGGGTTTGCTATATACAGTACAGCCTATTTCTTTTTCTAAATAACCAAATTGCCACAAATCGTGGTTACCATGAAAAACGTGAACCGGAATTCCGTTATCGGTAAAATGGGCCAGTTTAGCCAGTAAGCGAACAAATCCTTTCGGAACAACAGTTTTAAACTCAAACCAAAAATCAAAAATATCGCCCACAATATAAAGCTCTTTACAGTTGGATTCTATTTCATTTAAAAATGATATGATGCGTTTTTCACGTTCTCTACTCTCTTCAAAAGTGGGAATACCTAAATGAAAGTCTGATATGAAGTAGGTTTTTTTTTGCACGTTACAGAATCTGTTTCCTAGTCTTTTCTTTCATCGTCCACTACAAAAACAAAAATTTCTGTAGGACCATGAGCCCCAATTACCAAGGTATTTTCTATATCTGCTGTTCTGCTCGGGCCGGTAATAAAACTAAGCATAGATGGTATATTTTTTCCGTATCTGTTTTTAACCAATTGAAAACCGTCTTTCATTTCCATTACTACCTGCGATTTTTTGGCCATTACTATATGTACGGGAGGCCATATGGTTAACGCTCTGCTGTTGGCACTTGAACTTACTAATATAGTTCCTGTGCGGGCAATTAAAGCCTCGCATGATGTAATAGCACCCTGCACTTTGTCTAAAAATTCTTTTCTGTGGCTAAAAGTAATACCCGTATCTTTCAGCATATCCTGTAACTGATGTTCCCAGCAGAAAAAATATTTCCATTTTCGTTGCTCTAACAGGGTAATCAATTTATCTAAAAAATCGAACTGGTTGCTGCAGTATATAAACTGGCCGCTTGCTTCGGTTAACTGTTTGGCAAATACTTCTACAACGTTGCTATCAGTACCGGGCTGCACATAAACATTGCTATCCAAATCAATATTGGCATATTGATTTTTACCTTTGAAAGTAAGCGCCTGTCTTACTTTTTTGAGTATTTTTTCTTTAGGTGTTACTTGCTGCTCCACTAGTTGCAAGGTATAAATATTTTATAAAATAAAAACCCCATTTAACAACATTTTGGGTTGTTAAGCTTTATACTCTCCAAAAACATTTCTAAATGTATTGGCAACTTCGCCTAATGTAGCATATTGTTCAACAGCATCTATAATAAAAGGCATTACATTCCTTCCATCTTTAGCTGCCTGGTCTAATTCGCTTAAACACTGGTTTACTTTAACATTATCGCGTTCTGCCTTTAGCTGGTTTATCCTGGCTGTTTGCTGTACTCTTATGCTATCGTCAATTTTAAATGCAGGTGGTGCTACTTCTTCTTTTACAGTAAATTTGTTAACGCCTACAATTATTTTCTCATTGCGTTCTATATCGGTTTGGTATTTGTAGCTGGCACTCGCTATTTCGTTTTGCATATAACCTTGCTCAATAGCATTTACACTGCCACCCATGGCATCAATACGTTCAATGTATTTCCATGCTTCTGCTTCTACCTGATTGGTTAATTCTTCTATAAAATAACTTCCTCCCAGTGGATCAACGGTATCAACCACACCACTTTCAAAAGCTATTATTTGCTGAGTGCGTAAGGCTGTTCGTGCCGCTGCTTCGGTAGGTAAACTCAAAGCTTCATCAAAACCATTGGTATGTAAACTTTGGGTACCGCCTAATACGGCTGCCATAGCCTGTATGGTTACGCGTGCTATATTATTTTCTGCTTGTTGTGCCTGTAATGTGCTGCCTCCTGTTTGGGTATGAAAACGCAGCATCATGGCTTTCGGATTGGTTGCTCCGAGGTCTTTGGCTATTTTGGCCCACATTCTGCGGGCAGCCCTGAACTTGGCTATTTCTTCAAAAAAATTATTATGTGCATTAAAGAAAAAAGACAGGCGCTGGCCAAATACGTTTATATCTAACCCTTTGGCAATGGCAGCTTCGCTATAAGCTTTGGCATTGGCTAAGGTAAATGCAATTTCCTGAACTGCTGTGCTGCCTGCTTCGCGTATATGGTAACCTGAAATGGAAATGGTATTCCATTTGGGTACTTCTTTGCTGCAGTATTCAAAAATATCGGTAATAATACGCATGCTTGGTTTGGGCGGATAAATATAGGTGCCGCGTGCCGCGTATTCTTTTAATATATCGTTTTGTATGGTACCTGAAATTTTCCTGATATCGGCTCCTTGTTTTTTTGCCAGCGCAATATAAAACGACAACAAGGTTGAAGCCGTTGCATTAATGGTCATACTGGTAGTAATATCCTGTAACTGTATGCCATCAAAAAGTGTTTCTATATCGCGTAAACTATCAATAGCTACTCCCACCTTACCTACTTCTCCTTCGCTCATGGCATGGTCGCTATCGTACCCAATCTGGGTAGGTAAATCAAAGGCTACTGATAAACCCATGGTACCATTGGCCAATAAATATTTATACCTTTTATTTGATTCTTCGGCCGTTGAAAAACCTGCATATTGACGCATGGTCCATAAACGTCCCCTGTACATATCAGGCTGAACTCCTCTGGTGTAAGGAAACTCTCCGGGTAACTCGTTATTGACTAAATTACCTGCAGGTTTGTATAGTTCTTTTATCTCTATGTTACTATCAGTTATAAATTTTTTATTCTCCGTCATTATACCAGTTGTTAAGGGTGCGCAAATATAACCAAAGTTAAAAGGTTTTTATTTTTTGTTATGGATGCCGGGGTGAGTACTTTAGTAAATATTTCTTTTTAACAAAAAAGGTGTTTCAATTAATGAAACACCTTTTCGAAATATTATTAAAATTCAGTATTGACTATTTTACTGAATCCATATGGCAGATTAAATCAACCACTTTGTTTGAGTAACCCCACTCGTTATCGTACCAACTTACTACTTTTACAAAGTTATCGTTTAATGAAATACCTGCTTTTGCATCAAAAATAGAGGTACGTGAATCGCCTAAAAAGTCGTTACTTACTACTTCGTCTTCAGTGTAACCTAATATACCTTTCATTTCTCCTTCTGAGGCTGCTTTCATGGCAGCTTTAATGGTTTCGTAGCTTGCACCTTTTACTAAACGGCAAGTTAAATCTACTACTGAAACGTCAGGAGTAGGCACACGGAAACTCATACCTGTTAATTTTCCTTTTAGTTCTGGGATAACTAAACCTACTGCTTTAGCTGCTCCTGTTGATGAAGGAATAATGTTTTGGTAAGCACCACGACCACCTCTCCAGTCTTTTGCACTTGGACCATCTACTGTTTTTTGAGTAGCTGTTACCGCGTGAACGGTAGTCATTAATCCTTCTAAAATACCAAAATTATCGTTTAATACTTTTGCAATTGGGGCTAAGCAGTTGGTTGTACAACTTGCATTTGAAACGATATTCATATCTTTTGTATATGATTTATGGTTTACACCCATTACAAAAGTAGGAGTATCATCTTTAGCAGGAGCGCTCATAATAACTTTTTTTGCGCCTGCTTTTATATGTGCCGAAGCGTTTGATTGCTCCAGGAATAAGCCAGTAGATTCTACAACGTATTCAGCTCCTATTTCATCCCATTTTAAGTTTTCCGGATTTCTTTCAGCTGTTACCCTGATTTTTTTTCCATTCACTACTAAATTACCACCATCTATTTCAATAGTACCTTTAAAAATACCATGTGTTGAATCGTATTTTAACATATAAGCCATGTAATCAACATCAATTAAGTCGTTGATTCCTACTATTTCTACATTGGGGTTATGCATAGCGGCTCTGAAAACCAAACGGCCAATACGGCCAAATCCATTAATACCTACTTTCATTTTTCGTATTTTATTTAATAATTAAGACTTTAAATAACTGACTGCGAAAATAAAATTGATTTTAAGTAAAACAACTCTATTTTTTGGAGGCTGATATTTATTGGTTTTTGGATGTTTCTAAAACTGGTTCACCGGTTATTTGTTCACGGCTAAACAACAGGTAATTTATATGGAACCATATAAAAATACAGGGCACTGCTTTTAATACGTAAGGAGTAACTATATGTACTCTCACATAGGGTGGGAATAAATCGGTTGGTGAAAGGCTGGTAAACAACAAACAAAATATTAATAAGCCATTTTTCAATTTGCCGGGAGGAACTACTAAATAATAAATAGCTACTCCTACCAAAGCTATATTAAAGGTAGATGATTCGGCTTTATGGTTAAAAATAATAACCCATATTAAACTGCTGGCAAATAACAAAGCGCGTTTTGTCCAATCAGTAGTTTTAATATGTATGAGAATACTTACCAATAAAACGAGCAGGCCTAAACCTACCACCAGGGTTTTATTTGGCTCTATAAAAAACCATGTTTTCAGCCAACCCATTACGGAGAGTCCGAAACTAACGGAATGATCCTGTTGTAGCATATTCCACCAACTTATGTACAGATGTAATAGTTGATTCATATTAACTACCAGGAGTGGAATTGCCAGTAAAAGCATAAACCAAACGGCTGACCAAACAATAAATTTCTCTTTGTATTTGTACAATAAAAACAAGGGGAAAAGTATGAGTCCAAATAGCTTAATAAACACGGAAAGCATGAGCATTAAAGCTGCCCATTGTGGTTTTTCGGTTTCGAAAAAATGATACGCAAACAAAAACAAGGCAACCATCATTACATTGGTTTGCGCACTTTGCAAACTGGTCAATGTTTCAAAAAAAATGAGTAATAAGGCAATTTGCTTTTGTGTGTCGGTAAATAGTTTCAGTTTAAAAACAGCCCAAAGTAATAAGCCGGTATTGAGTAAATTCCAAACTACCAGACCAAGCCAATTGGGTAATAAAGCAAAGGGAGCCATAGCCAGCGCAAAAGCAGGGCTGTACTTGAATAAATCATATTGGTCAGTTAAGTGTTCAATATATAAATCTTGTCCATTTACTAAATGCCAAAATGAGTATTTAAAAATAATGAAATTATTATAGTGTGTATAGGTTCCGCCAAATGTATTGTTTGGTAATAAATACAAATGTACACTTGCTATAATGGTTGCTAAAATATAAAGCCCGATGAGGGTTTTATTTTGCATAAAGAAGGCTTTTATTTTTTGCATCATCGTATTTTATAATTCTATCATTACACTTCCCGAAGCAAAATCATGAATTGCTCTTCTTTTGGGATTACTATGAATAGTTAAAAATGAAATTGAACCTAATATTACTTTAATGGGATACCTAAAGAGTGCTTGAAAAAAATCAATTCGTTTGCTTGTATCATCCATTTTTCTCACTCTTATTCCCATCATATAATTTCCTAAAGTACATCCAAAACTTACACAAATAGGATCAAGCAAAACTATAATCAGTACAAAAAGAGCCATTCTGACTTCATCGTAAACATAAGGGAAATTATCCATTAACATGGACATACTGTACATTAAGATAATAACGAAAATACCGTCAATAAAGGAAGACTGCATTCTTGTTGAAAGTGTTGGATATTTTTCTTCCATATTCTATTGATTATTATTTCCTGCCCATGTTTCCCTATCTAAACTACGGTATTGAATAGCTTCGGCTAAATGTTCTGTTTTTATTTCTTCGCTTCCGGCCAAATCGCTGATGGTACGTGCTACTTTTAAAATCCTGTCGTAAGCTCTGGCTGACAATTGTAATTTATTCATGGCTGTTTTCAAGAGCGTTTGTCCTACATTACTTATCTGGCAAAGTTCTCTTACCTGTGTACTGCTCATTTGGGCATTGCTGTAAATATTAGGGTTGTCTGCAAAACGACTGCTTTGAATGGCTCTTGCTTTGATAACCCGCTCTCTTATTTTTTCGCTGCGTTCAGCTTTTCTTGAATCGGCTAACTGATCAAAATTAACGGGTGTTACTTCTATATGTATATCTATTCTGTCTAACAACGGACCTGATACTTTGCTTAAATATTTTTGTACTACGCTGGTACCACATACACACTCTTTTTCCGGATGGTTAAAATAACCGCAAGGGCATGGATTCATACTTGCTACCAACATAAAACTGGTTGGATACTCTATACTGAATTTGGCTCTTGAAATAGTTACCCGCCTTTCTTCTAATGGCTGGCGCATTACTTCTAAAACGGTTCTTTTAAACTCGGGTAATTCATCTAAAAACAAAACACCATTGTGTGCCAAACTTATTTCACCAGGTTGTGGTACGTTACCACCCCCTACCAAAGCTATATCGCTAATGGTATGGTGTGGCGACCTGAAAGGGCGTGAATACAGTAAAGAAGAATTGCTTTTAAGCCTACCTGCAACGGAGTGTATTTTTGTTGTTTCTAAAGCTTCGTGTAAATTTAAAGGAGGCAATATGCTGGGTAAACGTTTTGCCAACATGGTTTTTCCGGCTCCGGGCGGGCCAATTAAAATAACATTGTGTCCACCGGCTGCTGCTATTTCTAAAGCACGTTTTATATTTTCCTGTCCGCGTACATCGGCAAAGTCATCTTCATTTAAGGCTAAGTTATCTTCAAACTCCTTGCGGGTATCAATTTCGTATTGTGTTAAATGGCTTTCATCACCATTGAAAAACTCAATGATTTCACGGATGTGGGTAGCTCCGTATACTTTTAGATTATTTACAATAGCAGCTTCACGCGCATTTTCTTTGGGTAAAATAAATCCTGCAAAACCCTCTTCGCGTGCTTTAATAGCTATAGGTAAAGCTCCTTTAATGGGTTTTAAATAACCATCCAGGCTTAACTCTCCCATAATAATATACTTTTCTACATGTTCTGCATTCAACTGGTCTGATGCAGCTAAATAACCAATAGCTATTGTTGCATCGTAAGCGGAACCTTCTTTGCGTATATCGGCAGGCGCCATATTAATAACCACTTTTTGCCTGGGCATTTTGTAGTGATTATTTTTTAAGGCTGTTTCTATTCTGTGTTGACTTTCTTTTACTGCATTGTCAGGTAAGCCTACTAAAAAATAGCCTACTCCATTTCCCTCTCCCACATTTACCTCTACGGTTATCGTTACAGCATCAACACCATGTACTGCGCTGCCAAATGTTCTAACAAGCATAAACTAACTGTTTAAATAATATTACAGAAGCAATAAAATGAATTGTTGCCTGATTTGAAAGTAACAATGACTGAAAAAAAAATTATTTTTTCTTGGCAGGTTTAGGGCCAAAGCCTTGTTCAATTAGGGCATCCCAGTATTCGCGTCCGTAAGCAACAAAAATTTCATCGTTTGGCTTTAAATTACGACTGGCTATAATATATACTCTCCCACGAATAATTTCGAAACGGGCGTTATTTTTCAATCCGGGTATTTTAGTGAAACCATTGGCATCATTACAATAACGTGCCATGCTATCCAAGTGGTTTTGTGCATCTATACATTTTTTTTCGCTAATGTAAAAGTAGTATGCGCCAACACCATCTTTCATGTTGCTATTTCTACGCTCACATTCTTTCCAGGTAATTATATCACCTGTGTATTCAACTACTCTTTCTCCTCTTTTTATTAATGAATCTGTAAACAATCCTTTCCCTGCACCTTTTAAAGTGCTGTTATCAATATATAATGCCATTGTTGCAAATGTGCTTTTTTTAAAGCAAAAAGTAAAGTGTTGATTATAAGAATTGCCTTTTTAGTTTTAAGGGAGAAAACTACAGAGAAACTCCATGGCCTTGTTGCATGCTTAATATTTCTTCCACAATATCGCGGTGATTGCTTAGACGGGGAACTTTATGTTGACCTCCTAGTTTTTGTTTATGCTTAAGCCAATTATTGAATGCCCCTTTTGGTAAACAGTTTATTTTAGGCATTTGCATCGCCATATCTTTAAATCGTTTTGCTTCGTAATCGCTGTTTAGCTCTTTCAAATAATTATCTAAATAGCTCGAAAACTCATCAATATTTGCCGGTGCTTTATCAAACTCTATCAGCCATTCATGCCCGCCTTTCTGGTTATCGTCAAAATAAATAGGTGCAGCTGTATAATCAACTATATGTGCATCTAACTCATCGCATGCTTTGCTGATAGCTGAGTCTGCATTCTCTATCATTAATTCTTCGCCAAAGGCATTGATAAAATGTTTGGTGCGACCAGTAATTTTAAATCTGTAAGGCTTGGTGGAAGTAAATTTAATGGTATCGCCCACTATATAACGCCATAAACCTGCATTGGTAGTTATAACCAATGCATAGTTTTCATTCATGCTTACTTCGCCTATGCTAACTGTTTTGGGTTCTTCTTTACCATATTCGCTCATGGGCATAAACTCAAAAAAAACTCCGTAATCAAGCATCAACAGCATATCATCACGTTTCAAATCATCCTGTATACCAAAAAATCCTTCTGAAGCATTGTAGGTTTCTAAATAGTTGAGCTGGCTATTGTTGATTAGTTTTTTAAACTTTTGCTTATAAGGTGTAAAACTTACACCACCGTGTATGTACAGCTCTAAATTGGGCCAGATATCTGTTAAGCAATTTTTACCGGTGAGTTCGTAAAGTTTTTCTATCAGTACAATGGTCCATGTTGGAACACCTGACATATTGGTTACGTTTTCGTTTAAAGTAGCCTTTGCCATTTTTTCTACTTTCTCATCCCAATTATTCATCAGGGCTATGGCTAGTTCAGGTGTGCGTAAATAATGCGCCCAAAAAGGCATATTTTGCATCATCACGGCTGATAAATCACCATAAAAACTCTCTTCGCTTAATTTATTTACATTGTTGCTTCCGCCTATTACCAAACCTTTTCCATCAAACAAGTTGCTGTCGGGGTTTTGCAATAAATAAAACAGCAAAGCATCTTTACCTCCCTGAAAATGGCATTCGTCTAAGCTTTCATAGGTAACGGGAATAAACTTACTTTTATCGCTTGTTGTGCCCGATGATTTTGCAAACCAACGTGTATCGCTTGGCCATACTACGTTTTGTTTACCGTTTAAAATTTCATCTATATACGATTTAAATCCATCGTAATTGGTAATAGGTACCTGCTTCTTAAAATCATCGAAGTTGCGAATGTTTTTAAAATTGTGCCTGATACCAAAAAATGTATCTTCTGCCTGGTTTAATAAATTCATCAGTTGCTCTTCCTGCACAGCATGAGGATTGAGCATTATTCTATCAATAAACGGAACCCGTTTTTTTAAGTACCAGCTTACTAATGAATTTACTATCGGCATGAAGCAATTTTACTTAAAAAAATTTACAATTCGTAATCTAAAAATGGGAAGCTTAATTTATTTAATACTGAAATTAATAAAAAAAGCCTGCTTGTAAGAAGGCTTTTTAACAATTTTATACTTAAACTATTTATTAGGCCAACAATACTGTTTTTGTTGCTTCTAAAATAGCTGTAGCTTTTTCATTGGTGCTTGACTCACTATACACGCGTAATACAGGCTCTGTTCCGCTTGCACGAATCATTACCCACTCCCCATTGCCTAAATGGAATTTGAAACCATCTAAGTCTTCTGTTTTTTCAATTTTATAGGTACCAAATTGGATATATTTGCCTGCCTTACAATTGGCCAATACGTTTTGTTTAATTTCTTCGGTAATATGCAAATCAATACGCCCCATAGCAAAACTTCCTACCACATCATACACTTCCTGTATCAATTCATCTAAGCTCTTACCTGTTTTAGCCATAAACTCCCAAAGGGTTAAGCCAATCCATATACCATCGCGTTCCGGAATAAATCCTTTAATAGCTATACCTCCGCTTTCTTCACCACCAACCAATACATTTTCGGTAACCATTTTTTCGCAAATGTATTTAAAACCAATTTTGGTTATTTCTATTGGTAATCCATAAGCTTCGGCTAGTTTAGTAATTTTTGAGGTAGCACTGAAAGTAGTAATAACTTTACCATCCATACCTTTATACTTGTGTAAGTAATGCACCAGTAAAAGTATGATGTGATGCGAATCAACAAACTCTCCTTTTTTATTGTATAAGCCTATTCTATCAGCATCTCCATCAGTTACTAAACCGCAATCTATTTCTTCACTGATACGAATTAACTCGCTGAATTCGGTCAAATTTTTATGAATAGGTTCCGGAGCTTGTCCGTCAAAACCCGGGTTGTACTCGCAATGCAACATGGTAATATCAGGAAAAACCCTGCGCATTACGTTTTGTCCTGCGCCATACATAGCATCGTAAGCAAACTCAAACTTACTTTCTTTGATAATTTTTAAATCAAATTTGCTCTCTACCTCATCCACATACATGGTTTCCAAATCAGCATAACTAACCATACCTTCTGCAACTAAAGCCTCTATATTTTTTAAAGCCAAAGAAACCGTTGCAGGAATAGCATTTTCTACTGCATCTATTACCGCAGGACTGCTTGGTCCACCATAATGTGCTTTTAACTTAAACCCATTATAGGCAGGTGGATTATGACTGGCTGTAATAATTACACCTAATGCAGCTCCTTGTTTTACCGCACCTAAACTAATCATGGGTGTGCTTACAAAACCTTTAGCCATAATTACTTTTATGCCATTGGCACATAAAACTTTGGCTGTAGTTTCAGCAAATAACTCCCCTGCAAAACGGCAATCATGACCTAGAACTACTTTTAAATTATTGGCAAAATTTGCTTTCACATAATCAGCTGTTCCTTGCGCTACACGTTTTACATTTTCTACAGTAAATTCATCGGCTATAATTCCTCGCCATCCATCAGTTCCAAATTTTATTACGTACATAATCTTTTATAATATAATGCTGCAAAAAAGTAAAAATAATACAAAGTGCGGCTATTCGCTAACTATTATTTTTACAACATTGTCTATTTTATTACAATTTTCAGGCGGTACTAAAATTTCAAGAAGCATAAATAAATTCTCTTCGCAAAAACCAAAACCTTTCACTTATGTTTGGTTTTTAATAATGACATTAGAGTACGTAATTTTAGTAGACGAAAACGACCGGGAAACAGGTTTAATGGAAAAACAAGAGGCACATGAAAAAGGTTTGTTGCACCGTGCCTTTTCTATTTTTATATTTAACCATAAAAAAGAGTTGCTTTTACAACAACGCGCACTCCATAAATACCACAGTGCAGGCCTTTGGACCAACACCTGTTGCAGTCATCCACGGGCGGGAGAAAGTATTGAACAGGCTGCACACCGCAGGTTACAAGAGGAAATGGGGTTTGACTGCGAATTGCACAAAAAAACAAGTTTTATTTACAAAGCGGAATTTGAAAACGGTTTAACAGAACATGAGTTTGACCATATTTTAGTAGGTCAATACAATCAGACAATACACATCAACCCGCAGGAAGTGGCTGCTTATAAATGGGTTGACACTGAATGGCTCAAAAATGACCTGTTACAAAACCCTGAAAACTACACAGCCTGGTTTACCATTATTGCTGAAAAATTCTGGGAAATAGTTAAGCAATAATATCATTGCTAAATACTTAAAACCAACTCCTATTTGGGTAATACTGGCGCTTAATCAAAAACATCCTTTTCCATTCCAACATTTTCGTTATTTTCGTCCGATTTTGCTAAAAACAACATGTCCGACAAAAATAAAATAGATACCGACAAACTACCTCAACACATAGCTATTATAATGGATGGAAATGGGCGTTGGGCCAAGGGTTTCGGTAAATTTAGAATTTTTGGCCATCAAAATGGGGTTACTGCTGTACGTGAAAGTACAGAAGCTGCGGCAGAGCTTGGTATTAAATTTTTAACGCTTTACGCGTTCAGCACCGAAAACTGGAGCCGTCCGCAAGCCGAAGTAATGGCATTAATGGAGTTGTTGGTAAATACCATTAAAAAGGAAACTGCTACTTTACAAAAAAATAATATACGCCTAGTTTCTATCGGAAATATGAGTGATTTACCTTCAAAATGCCAAACACAATTATTAGAAACCATTGATGCAACCAAACATAACACCGGACTGACTTTAGTGCTGGCACTAAGCTATAGTGCTAAATGGGATATGGTAAATGCAGTAAAACAGATAGCTGAAAAAGTAAAAAATAATGTGCTTCGTATTGATGAGATAAATGATCAGGTAATTGACAATCATTTATCGACCAACGGCATGCCACATCCTGATTTAATGATTAGGACAAGTGGAGAACAGCGCATTAGCAATTTTTTACTTTGGGAACTGGCTTATGCTGAGCTTTATTTTACCGAGAAATTGTGGCCTGATTTTACACGTGAAGATTTCTACACAGCAATTGTTGATTTTCAAAACAGGGAAAGACGCTTTGGAAAAACAACAGAACAAATTAGTAACTAAAGGATTCATTATTTCGTACTAGACGCATGACAAAGAAAATTGCACTTATTGCATATATATTTTTAAGTTTAACCAAAACCTTATTTGCACAATCTGACAGCACCAATAAATACGCTGTAATTGACTATAATGCATCTAAAACATATATAGTGGCCGGCTTTGAAATAACTGGTACAAGTTATTACGACAAGTCGGTTATACAGGTTATTGCCGGTATTTCGTTAGGGCAGAAAATAAAAATACCGTCTGATGATGTAACTAAAGCCATAAGCTCACTTTGGAAACAAAAGCTATTTGATGATGTTAAAATAAAAATTCAAAAAATTGAAGACGACAGAATCTGGCTTGAATTGGTTTTAAAAGAAAAGCCTCGTTTGTCAACTTTTAGTATTACCGGTATCAGAAAAGGCAAGGCTGAAGATTTAAGTGACGAATTATCTATTAAATCGGGCCAAATAATAAATGAAAACTTACTGGTTACTTTAGACCGTGAAATTAAAAAGTTTTATGCCGACAAAGGCCGCTCAGATACCAAAGTAAAATTTGATTTGGTTGATTACAATCCGGTGAAAAATACCAATAAGTTAAAAATATATGTGACACCAGGGCCCAAAATTAAAATTGAAAATATTGAGTTTGTAGGCAACAAAGCACTAACCGACAGGCAACTCCGCGCCCAGATGAAAGAAACAAAATGGAAACGCAGGTTATTTGCTAAATCAAAATTTATTGATGAAAACTATACTGACGACAAACAAAAAATTATTGAAAAATATTTGAGTTTAGGTTACAGGGATATTCAAATAACATCTGACTCTATCTGGCGCGGAAAAAGCCAGAATGTAAATATCAAAATAACCATTAATGAAGGAGCTAAATACTACTTCAGAAATATTAAGTTTATAGGAAACTCTAAATACAAAGACGAAGAATTAAACCGCATACTGAACATAAAACGTGGTGATATTTACGACCAGACCCTATTGGACCAGCGTTTAAATATGAGTCAGCAAGGCCTTGACATCAGTACTTTGTATATGGATGATGGTTACTTATTCTTTAGAGTAGAACCAGTTGAAGTATTGATTGAAAATGATAGTATTGACCTTGAAATAAGGATTAGTGAAGGCGAACAGGCTCGTATCAATAAGGTAACTGTAAAAGGAAATACCAAAACCAGTGACCATGTTATATTACGCGAATTACGTACCAAACCAGGCCAGTTATTCAGCCGGACTGATATAACAAGAAGTTTACGTGAGTTAAGCCAGATTGGTTATTTTAACCCTGAAGCATTGGGGGTAAATCCGGTGCCAAATCCTAATACAGGAACGGTTGATATTGAGTATAAAGTGGAGGAGCGAGCCAATGACCAGATTGAACTTTCCGGAGGCTGGGGTGCCGGTATGATTATTGGAACTCTGGGTTTAACTATTAATAATTTTTCAGCCCGTAAAGCTACCAAAGCAAGTGCCTGGAATCCTATACCAAGTGGAGACGGACAACGTATTTCATTAAGAGCGCAAACCAACGGATCTTATTATCAATCGTATTCAGCTTCGTTTACCGAGCCTTGGTTAGGAGGCAAAAAACCAAATGCATTGAGTGTTTCTGTTTTCCATTCGCGCCAAAGTAATGGATACAGTAGCGAGGATGATCGCAGAACCGGTTTATATACTACCGGTTTAACAATTGGATTGGGAAAAAGATTAAAATGGCCTGATGATTATTTTATTTTACAATATCAGGCCAGTTTCCAGCAATATAATCACCAGTACAGTAAAGCAGGTTTACCATATATCTCATCTATTGGTGAAGGTATTTCAAACAATTTAAGTTTTAAAATGGTTTTGGGCAGAAACTCAACTGATCAAATCATTTACCCTCGTTCAGGTTCTAATATTTCTTTATCACTTCAATTTACTCCACCCTATTCGTTGTTTAGTAGTACTGATTACTCTCAAGTACAGGAAAGCGAAAAAATGCGTTGGCTTGAATTCCATAAATGGAAATTCGATGCCTCTTTCTTCAATAGAGTTTTTGGCGATTTGGTATTAATGACGCGAATAAACTTTGGTGCTATTGGTTATTACAACAGTACATTGGGTGTAACTCCTTTTGAAAGATTTTGGGTAGGTGGTGCCGGTCTTACGGGGTTTAATCTGGATGGCAGAGAGCTGATTGCTTTACGCGGATACCAGGACAATACATTAACTCCTTTATATAACGACCCACTTACAGGCCAGATTGCACCTAAAGGAGCAACGGTTTACAATAGGTATACTATGGAACTTCGCTACCCTATTTCGTTAAATCCTCAGGCTACCGTATTTCCATTGGTATTTGCCGAAGCAGGAAATGCGCAATTGGAATTCAGGGATTTTAACCCGTTTAAACTATACAGAAGTTATGGAATGGGCGTTCGTATATTTTTACCTATGTTTGGTATGATTGGGCTTGACTATGGATGGGGAATTGATGATGTGCCTTTACGCCAAGGCGTAAATGGAGGTAATTTCCACTTCCTAATTGGACAGCAGTTTTAATATTTATATATTGGTACACTAAAAATTTTAAAAAGCAGTTTTACATTATCATGAAAAAAATAATTATTCTTATTGCTGTATTATTAACCTTAGGTGCTTCTGAAGCAGTTGCTCAAAAATTTGCCTACGTTGATACAGAATATATATTGGACTTAATTCCTGAGTATCGCTCTGCGCAAAAGCAACTGGATGCACTAAGCGAAGAATGGCAAAAGGAAATGGAACGCAAAATGGCGGAACTGGAAAAAGCTGAAAAAGAATTTGCTGCCGAGCAAATTTTGATGAGCGATGAAATGAAAAAAAAACGTGCTGAAGAAATAAAGCAAAAGCAAGACGAGTTAAGGGATTACAGAAACAAAAAATTTGGTTTTGAAGGAGAATTATTTAAAAAAAGACAAGAATTAGTTAAGCCTATTCAAGATAAAGTTTACGATGCTATACAAAAATTAGCAAAAGCTCGTGCTTATGACTTTATATTTGCAAAAGGAGGCGAAGTTGTAATGCTTTACACCAATGCTAAATACGATATGAGCAATGATGTACTGTTTGAACTTGGCATAGCTATTGATAAAAACACTAAACCAAAACAAAATAATCCTGACCCAAGTAATACTGGGACAAAACCTTAAAACAAAAATTAAATTAAATAAACACGAATGAACAGAATGATCAGAAAATTTGCATTGGCAATGGTATTTGCACTTTGCGGTGGAGTATTTGTTGCAAATGCTCAAAAGTTGGGTTATGTAGACTTACAAGAAATTATGGTTGCTATGCCGGAATACAAAAAGGCTAACAGCGATATGGAAAAATACCAAAAACAATTGGAAGATGATTTGGCTAAACTACAACAAGAGTTTAAAACCAAATACGAAGACTACGAAAAAAACACACCAACAACTCCAACTATGCGTGAATTCAAGGAAAAAGAATTACGCGATTTACAAGCTCGTATCCAAGAGTTTCAACAATCAGCAGTAGAAGAAAGTAGAAAAAAAGAAGCTGATTTGTTAAAACCAATTGTAGAAAAAGCAAAACAAGCAATTGCACAAGTTGCTAAAGATGCCGGTTACACTTATGTTTTTGATAGCAATACTGCAGGTATGTTATACAAACCTGAAGGCGATAACATTACTGATTCAGTAAAAAAGAAATTAGGTATTGTAGATGCTCCTCCAACGGCTCCAAAAACAACTCCTAATACTCCCAAAAAATAATTAATATTCAACTTAACAAAAAAGCCTGTGTTCAAATTGACCACAGGCTTTTTTATTTACTGATTATCTTCTTTGTCCCGATTTTCTTTGGAGTATTTTTTAAAAAGTAAATACATACCTAAAAATACGGAGACAAATACAAACGCAAAAAAATAACTCATATGCTTTTTAATTAAATAACTCCTGTTGTAAAGCAATCATTTTTAAAGCTGTTTCAGCAGCTTCAACTCCTTTATTACCGTGCTTACCTCCACAACGTTCCTGCGCCTGTTTAAGATTATCGGTAGTAAGTACACCAAAAACCACAGGTTTATTGCTTTGTAAGCCAACCTGCATAATTCCATGTGCACAGGCATCGCTTATAAAATCAAAATGTGGTGTATCGCCTTTTATTACACAGCCTAATGTAATTACTGCATCAAATTTTTTATTATTTGCCAGCCATTGTGCACCTAAAGCCAGTTCATAGGCTCCTGGCACATAACTAATTAAAATATTTTTGTCTTTAACACCCATCTCGGTCAAGAAAGCAATTGCTCCATCTCTCAAAGCAAATGTTATTTCACTGTTCCATTCAGCTACTACTAAAGCTATTTTAAACTTTGTGTATGCCTCGTTTGTTTTTATGTTGGTATTTGATAAATTTTTTAAATGAGTAGCCATGCTGTTTCTTATTTTATAAAAAAAGCCAAACAAATTGCTTGGCTTTGTGAATATTTTTTAGCTGTTTTCTTTTGATGCTTTAGCTCGTGCTATAAACTTATCAATGTCGGTTGCTTCTGTTGATTCAGGATACTCTGATTTTATTTTTTCATACATATCTAAAGCATTACCCCATTCTTTTTGCTCTTCATAAACCAAACCTGCTTTCTTTAAAAAGATAGGCGAGGTTAATTTGTTTTTGCTCATGTTAGCAGCTTTAGTATAATGTTTTACTGCTTTACTGTAATCATTAGTCTCGCTATAAGCATCGCCTAATAAACCTTCTGCTAAGGGACCTACTAATTTATTATCTGTTTTAAAATCTTCTAATTGCTCAATTGCGTTGGTAAAATCGCCTTTTTGCATGTAACAGGCACCTGCGTAGTAATGCGCTAAATTTCCAGTTTTGGTCATTCCATACTCGTCAGCAATAGCAATAAAACCTAATTTTTCACCTTTACCATTTAAAGCTAAATCTATTGAATCCATTTCAAACCAAGCTTGTGCAGGGTAAATAGCCACTTCGGCCTCTTTTTGTTTTGGCTCAATGTAAAATTTATTATAACAAAAATATAGTAATATGGCTCCTAAAATAACACCACCAACTATTATTATATTCTTCTTATTGTCATGATAAAATTCCTCTACTTTATGGGTAGTTTCCATTAAAGTAGCGTCTATATCTAATTCTGATTCTTTGTGCTTGTCTGCCATGCTGTATTTGTTTTGATAATAATTTTAAATAATATTTTTATTGCTTACTCTGTTATAAACGGATAGTTAGGTTCTGAATACACATCTTCCCATAATGCTGAACCATCCGGGTATGGAGAGTTTTCGCTAAAATCAACTGAGGCCTGAACTTCCGCTACTATTTTTTCTTCAATAACATCCAATTCTGCTTCAGTAGCCCATTTATTAGTTAAAATAGTTTGTTTTACTCTTTCTAACGGGTCACGCATTTTATATTCTTCTACTTCTTCCTTGGTACGGTATTTAGCCGGATCACTCATAGAATGTCCACGGTATCTGTAGGTTCTTATTTCTAAAAATGTAGGGCCATTTCCTGCTCTGGCTCTTTCGGCAGCTTCTGCTATAGCCGCATGAACAGTTTCTGCCTGCATACCATCTACTTCTGAGCAAGGCATATCATAGGCTAATCCTATTTTATAAATATCCATTTGGTTGGTGGTGCGCTCTACTGAAGTTCCCATAGCATAGCCATTGTTTTCACAAACAAATATTACAGGAATTTTCCAAAGCATAGCCATGTTAAAGGCTTCGTGTAACGCTCCCTGACGAACCGCTCCATCACCCATGTAACAAACAGTAACTTGTTTGCCACCTCTATACATATCGGCAAAAGCAATACCTGCACCTAATGGAATTTGACCACCCACTATACCGTGTCCGCCAAAAAAGTTATGCTCTTTGCTAAACATATGCATTGAGCCTCCTTTTCCTTTTGAACAACCGGTAACTTTACCATATAATTCAGCCATTACTGCATTAGCAGAAATACCACAAGCCAAAGCATGTGCATGATCTCTGTACGCAGTGATTATTCTATCGTCTTTTTCTAAAGCACTCATAGTACCTGCAACAACAGCTTCCTGACCAATGTATAAATGGCAAAAACCTTTTATTTTTTGCTGGCCATACAATTGAGCCGTTTTCTCTTCGAATCTGCGCATAAGCATCATTTGCTCGAACCAGCGCATGTATGTTTCTTTTGTGTAGCTTGTCATTATTTTAAAGGAATGCAAAAAAACAAAAAATATGCTAAGTTAAAAAGGAAGTTCATTAAATTAATTATCTGATAATCAGATATAGATTTATTATTAAGCCTGTTTCATCAAATATAATCCATTTGATAGCTCTAATGGCAGGAGGTATAAATTATGGCTATTTTATACATTAACAACCTTTTGTAAGGTGTGTTGTATATTTATTCTAAGCCTGAAAAACCATTTTTACATGTTCAATATCTGCTTCCCAAAAGTTTTCGCCTGCAGGTTTAAAATTATGTTTGGCATACAAAGGAGCTGCTGTAAGCTGTGCATGTAAATAAATTTTTCTTTTAAATGGAGTGGTTTCATTTAATAAATGAGCCACTAAAGCTGAACCAATGCCTTTGTTTCTAAAAGAGTCTAATACTGCAAAGCGCTCCAGTTTAAAACCGCTTTCTGTTTCTCTTATCCGGGCAGTTCCTGCTGCCTGTCCGTTATAATAGGCTATAAAATGAATACTTTCTTCTTCAAATTCGTACTCAATTTCTTTTGGGCAATTCTGGCCTATTACAAAAACCTCGTGTCTTATATCCCAAGCCTTTTGCTGTGTTTCGGCATCACCTATTTTTTCAATTGATATCATTTAGCAAAATATTTACTCAATGCCTGACCAACTAAAAAAACATCTTCAAAGGTATTATACATGGGTACCGGACTCATCCTTATTACATCAGGTTCACGCCAATCAGGCATAATGTTCTCAGTTGCCAGATAATCAAATAATTGTTTTCCATTATCCTTAACAATAATAGAAAGCTGGCACCCTCTCTCCTCTTTATTTTTAGGGGTTATAATGGTTAAGTATGCTGAAAACTGATTCAATACAAACTCTAAATAAGCCGTTAACAATTCACTCTTAGTTCTCAAATTTTCCATGCCAGCTTCTGCAAACATTTCAAGTGAAGCTTTGTGAATGGCCATTGGAAAAATCTGTGCATTGCTCAATTGCCAGCCTTGAGCACCGGCAATAGGTTTAAATCCTTTTTTCATTTGGAAACGTTCGCCTTCATCGTGTCCCCACCAACCTGCAAAACGATTTAAATTAGAAGTAGCATGTTTTTCATGCACAAATACACCACTTGTACCACCAGGTCCTGAATTTAAGTATTTATAGGTACACCAAACCGCAAAATCAACATCCCAATCATGCAATTGCAAATGCAAGTTACCGGCAGCATGTGCCAGGTCAAAACCGGCATAAGCACCTACTGCATGAGCTGCTTTGCTAATGGTTTGCATATCGAAAACCTGGCCGGTATAATAATTTACACCACCTAACATAACCAAAGCTAAACTATCAGCATTGGCATTGATGGTTGCTGTAATATCTTCTGTACGTATGGTATGCTCACCTTCACGAGGTTTTAACTCAATTATAGCCTCATCCGGATTTAAATTATGGTGCTTTACCTGTGTTTCCATAGCATATAAATCGCTTGGAAAAGCTGCTGCTTCCATTATAATTTTATAACGGCTGGCTGTTGGTTTGTAAAAGCTCACCATCATTAAATGCAGGTTAACCGTAAGGTTGTTCATAATAACTACTTCACCAGGTAAAGCACCCACTACTTTTGCTGCATTTTCGGTTAACAAATGGTGGTATCCAAACCATGGATTTTTAGCATCAAAATGTCCTTCTACTCCATATTTTGCCCAGTCATTTAATTCTTTCTCAACTGCTGCACGCACTGATTTTGGCTGTAAGCCTAAAGAGTTACCACATAAATAAACAACATGGTTGTTGTTATTGGATAATAAATGAAATTGGTTTTTAAAATGGGCTAATTTATCATTAGCATCCATTTGTCGGGCAAATGCCAAAGTATTCTCAAAATGCATGGGGCAATTATACTAAATGATTTATTGCCTTAATAAAAAATTATTGCGGATAGCTTGTTACGCGCAAATAATTTCCACTATGTGTAACATAGTATTGTCTGAGAGCTCTTGTTGCAGGGCCCTTACTTACCGTTCCGGTAGTTATAAAAAACTCACTGGCACAACAGCGTGTATTACCCGGACCACATTGTAAATTGGAGTTATTGCTGCTTACATATATTTTACTACATGCACTATCTACTTTGTATGGACAGGCTCTGTCAAAAGCTATGTATTCATCAAAGTTGTTGTAGATTATTATTCCTTTATAACCTACTCCCTGCCCATCTCTATATACGTAACCACCTACATTTAAAAGCGGGGCCGCATCGGGCAACGACAAATTGATATTGATATCAAAATTAACGGGAGGAAAAAAATCGTTATTCTGATTAGCGCTGTTATCTTTTTCGCACGATAAATTCAAAAAAATAATACCTAATAATATGGCCGCTAGTTTATACTTCATTTATGTTTTTCTCTACTTTAACCAGGCTATAATCCTAGGTAAAAAATTTTGTTTTAGTTTAAAATAAGGCTTGTTAAATGCACCAAATGATTTGTAAAACCTTTCTATGCCTTCTTTTTCTGAACCCTCAAAATCAACCAGCATATTCTTACCTGCCAATTGTACAATTAATGCATCTAATAAATAATGCATGGCACCACAATTTTTACCTTTGGGATTTGCTGCACCCATGTGGTAAATAACACGATCTTTATGCATTAAGAAAACGGCACAAGCTAATAATCCATGTTGTTTTGTAAAAACGCCATAAGCCATTAAATAGTTTTGCTTCTTACAAATTTTGTATAGTTTTTTCAGGGTTTTATAGTCGTTTGATTTTACGCCTTTTGTTTCTTTACCCTTATACTTTGCATAAAAATCAACTACTTGCTTGTGTGGCAACGCTTGTAAAAAAACGCCCTCTTGTTTAGCCTTTTTTATATTTCGTTTTGCCTGGTCTTTATACGCGGAGTAAATTTCCTTGTAATCGTTATCAATTGGCAATACATAGTTTTTACGTGGCTTCAGTTCAAACGATTCGCAATCGTTTTCTTCATTTAAATTAATATCAATGTATTTGAACTTAGCCGGTATTGATAATAAAAAACTTCTGGTTAATTCTGCCTGATTTTCGAAACGGCTAAATATACCTAACTGCTGTGTAAAAAAGGGTTGGTATAAATAATTAATCAGGAATTTTCTTTTATGCGTTAACGGCATTACTGCCTCATAATCGTTGTATACCAAAGCATCCCAGTTGGGGCTAACTATATCTAAAAACCAACTGTAAGCATATATTAAAGTATTGTTGGCATGGTCAATACAGTTGTCCCACTTAATTTTATCAAGTTCGCTATGTGTTATGTGTCTTATCAAAAGTTATATGATGTACAAAAATAGCAGAAAGTAACAAAGTTTCGTTATATTTTACTTTCTGTTAAACATTTGGCATCTTCATGCCACCTCCCTTTGCATGGATTAAAAATACATTTTACAAACAATAATTCCTGCTATAATACATACCAGGTCAACCAGCAACATAATGCTTAATGTGTAGCGGGAGTTTTTTACATTTACTGAACCAAAGTATAAAGCCACCACATAAAAGGTGGTTTCTGCCGCACCCTGAAACAGACATGACAAGCGACCTGCAAGGCTATCGGCTCCGTATGTATTCATAGCATCAAGCATAAACCCGCGCGCACCACCTGCGCTAAACGGACGCATAATGGCTACAGGAATTGCATTTATTATCTGTGGATCGACTTGGAATACTTTTAATATGGCAACAATCCCTCCCATAACAATGGTCATTAAACCTGAATTACGAAAAATGCTTAAAGCAACCAACATGGCAATCATATAGGGTAATACGCGGACACCTGTGGTAAATCCGTCTTTTGCTCCATGTACAAATGAGTCGAATATATTGGTGTTATTCAGCTTAAACATTTTTTCATTGAAAATGCAGTAAATAACTATGAGCAGTATAATACATAACAATACACCATTGCTCAAATTACCTGTAAAGTGAAATTTTTCTATACCATCCAACTTGTTAATGTAAAACAGCAATAAGCTTATAATAGCACTTACTATGGTTACAAAACCTATAACCACCCAGTTAATTAAATTGATACGTTGTTTTATACTCACAAATATAAGTGCCGCTAAAGTTCCTATAAACGAGGTAATGATACATGGAAGCATAATATCTGCCGGATTAGAGGCATTCTGTGCTGCCCTATAACCAATAATGGAGGTAGGAATTAAGGTTAAGCCTGCTGCATGTAAACACAAAAACATAATTTGGCTGTTGGATGCTTTATCTTTATCGATATTTACTTCCTGCATGCTTTCCATGGCTTTCAATCCAAATGGAGTAGCGGCATTATCCAAGCCTAAAAAATTAGCTGCAAAGTTCATGGTCATGAAACCATAAGCAGGATGTCCTTTGGGTAGCTCGGGAAATACGCGAATGAAAAATGGAGCTAACACACCTGCCAGTTTTGCTATTGCATTAGAATCATTTAACAGGTTTAACAAACCGCAGAAAAAAGTAAGGTAACCAATTAATGGAAGCCAAATATCCATAATAGTATTTTTGCATATGGGAAATATACCATCGGCTGCCTGTTTGCCTGAACATATTTCTATTGTTCCGTTATCAAGTATTCTGTAAAGCGTATCGCCTTGTGCATAGCCTGCTGGTTTGTTGGCTATAATGGAGGCGTATAAAGTGGTATCGCTTAACTGTATGTTTTTTGCCGGTATTTCGCTTACTATAATGGGTTCGTTTTGTTTACCATTAACCATGCTGTTTAAAGTGTACAGCCGTCCGGTGGCCAGCATAAAAAAAATGTACCCGATACTACCTACTAAAATGTAAGACCAAAACCTGCTTAATGCCATAATTACTAATTGTGTAACAATGGTAGCATTTTTACCACAAAGCCAAAAATGTAATTTATAGGCAGTTGTTAATATGTACTAGTAAATAAACAGTATACTATAATAAATAATAAATACCTAGTCGTAAGCTAACAAGAGTATGCAAAGCTGCTTGTTTTAATATTGCTTTATTCAAGTCTTCCTTTTTTAATCCACCATAACTACTTCCTCCAAACCCTCTTCTCTCTATACTATAATCACCCAAAGAAGATCCAGAGTAGACAAAACCTGTGTTCACCTCAAAAGACAATGCTCCATCGATTAAAATCTTATCAAAAAAAATTCTTCTTTTACCAAAACGCATGTTTAGTCCAAAATCACTAAGCGGGTCTAAGTCAATTGCCTTACCTTCTATATCTACCATCTTTGGAGAAATAGTTTCGTAAGAAAGCCCTATGCCAAAATAATTGCCTCGAGGTGCTATTGCTTTAGAAGTTACTAAAGACAAGGTAAACTTATTAGAAGTAGTATAAACATAACTAAAATCGTAAAGACCAAATTCTCTAAACATGCTTTCCTTATCATAATAATCATCCTTTGCACCTAATTTACCATTTCCTTCTAGATTACTGACAACTCCCCATTTTTGAAATGAATAATCAAAAGAAAGAGTCGCTTTTTCGCTTACCACATAGTTTAAATCTATACGATGTTTAATGTTTAAAGACAACCCACTTAAATCCATTCCATCTGCCGCTTTAAAACCGAAAATGCCGGCAAAGGGCATAATACTGGGTGCATAACCAATAGCCAAGCGTTTTCCTAAATAACCAGGTACCTGTGCCCAAGTATTAGTTACGCATAACAAAGTAGTCAATAAAAATATATATCTTAATCGGGTCATTATTATTATTTCAATTTAGTAAGTAAACTATATAATTCAGAGGTCAGCAAATCCTTACTGTCTCTTTCTGCGCTGTATTTGATGTTTCCGTATTTAATTTCGCCTGTTTTAACATTATACACCGCTAACACCAGTGCGTTTGAGTGTTCAGGTTTGGTTAAATTATAAATAAAGAAGGGTAAATATATTCCATATGAAACAACGGAATAAAGACATCCTAACACTATATCTCCGCCATCTTTTTTATCAGTAATAGCTAAATCAACGAGCATCGCAACATATTCAGTATTGTGTTTTTCTATAAAATTATGAATAGCTAAATTATCAGTTGCTAAGGGTTTAAAATCTTCGTTGTTAAAGCACTCAATCATTCTTGATTTAATGAGTGCATATTCATTGTAATCATCTGAGTTGTTTATTTCAGCAGGAATAATGAAATCGGCTTCTATTTTAGCTGCTTCGGTACATTTTACAATGGTGTTTTTAAACTGTACTTCTTTTTGTTCTGACTCTATATACCTGGTTGATTGTGCTTTTCTCTGGTCAATAACCAAATAGTTAGGATCAAGGAATACAAGTTTCTTAATACCCAGATTTTTGGTTTTGGTTATTTTTATACTGGCTTTGGTCTTTTCAAAATCCGATTCGGTATCCTCATCTTCTTTTGTTTTTTCATCTATTTTATCCGTTACTTCTAAAAAGTAGTCTTTAAAGTCATTGTTAGATAAATAGGGTATCATAGTGTATATAGCAAAGGTTCCTTTATGCTTTATTTTAGTATACTTACTCTTATTCTTTTTCGATTTACCATCACTTTTATTTTCAACGGGTGTTTGTATATACCACGATTGTATTAAACTATCATTATAGTCTTTTTTAAAATAGCTATACTTAGTACTTATATTATTGGCAAAGCTGTAAACAATACTTTTCACGTAATCATTATCAGCTGATTTATCAGAAACGTTATATTTTGTTTTAATATCCCAAGCCATGCGTAAGCATACAACGCTTACTTCTTCTTTGGTCATATTATAAAAAGCATAATGAAGTTTTTGAATTTCGCCCTGTACTTTATCAGGTTTTAATAAAATGGATTTACGATAACCTTTATTAACGGCAGTAATAATCTGGTAAAGGCTGCGCAGCTTTGCTTCGGCTAAGTATTTACTATTGGGGTTGTCTTTTTCTAACAGGTAAATATTATATAGATTTTCAATAGGTCTGAAACTTAGGCTGTATAGTCTGCACAATTCAAACCTTGCTATTTTTTGTGTTAAGTAAAAATCTTTCTCCGAAACCACAAAAAGCAATCCGCCTTCTCTTTCATTACTACCTAAGTTCACTTTATCTAAAGTACGGATTCGTTTGGCTACACCCGGGTGTGTACTATTGGCATCATTGTCTTTTTCACCGTCTTCTTCATCATCGCCCGATGCTAAATTACCATCTTTTATGGTATAATCTTCTGCAGTATCTGGCCAATATACCCTCGGTAACATCATGTATGGCCTGCTTATATATGAAGATGGTAAGAATCTGTTTTCAAAGGGTTCACTGGCATAATGCAGCATGTCTAAAGCCTTCTTAGGCTCGTCCATATTATACTGTGTTTTGGCAAATAACTTTAAGCCTTCTGCATCAGCTTCTATTTCCTGTTCTTTGTTGTAACTGTTGCTGGCAAAAATTTTATCGGCATCATCCAGATCTTCATACTCATCTATTCCTTTCTGTATTTTTTTTCTTTCTACAAAAATGTTAAATGAATGGCCTTTTGCATAATGAGATATTTCGTGGGCTAATATAAAAGCTAATTGTGCCTCCGATTTAACGTGTGCCAATAATCCCATATTGATGAATATTTTCCCATCACTAAAAGCAAAAGCATTGACTGATGGCGATTGCACTACATAAACTTTTACCTCTTTACTTAGCTTGGTGTTCGACTCTAAAAGCTTATCAACTATTTTATTGATATAATCATTAATAGGTGAGTTAAATAAAATCCTTCCACCACGCAGTAAATCGGACACAGCAAAATTTGACTCTAATAAAAATTCTTTTTTGTCCCTTAACTTTACGTTTTTATCATTCTTACTTTTATGTTCCTGTACATTTTGCTTATACTGATCGCTGGCAAAGTTGGTGTATTCGGCAGGAAGATTTCCTATATTTTTTATATTTTTATAATTATCAAAGTCTTGTGCAATAGCTGATTTAACAATTAATAAAACTATTATTAACGCTTTTAATTTCATTCTGTTTTTTATTCTGATTCGTAAAGTGGTAATTCAATTTTATTAAAGTAAAACAAACTGCGTTTTTTATTTTTACCTTTTTCATTTTTATTTTTTACATCTAAGCTGCCACTTGCTATGTAATAATCATCATACCAATATTCAATATCACTATTGGTATAAGAAGCTGTTATCTTATCCCCTTTTTTATCCGTGCTACCCATGTTAACTTGCTTAAAATTCCTGGTATTATTTTCTTTATCAAAAGTTTGTGTTTTCAGAATATAACCATCATTATAAACAACGGTATAGGTATTATCACCTGTTTCATAAAACTTAAATCTTTCTCTTAAAAAGAACGTCAAAGGTCCGTTCACACTAAAACCATTATCCCAAAGCAATTCTCCTGTTTCTCCCACTGCAAAAATTAATGTTCCGGAATATTGATAACCAATAAAAACCACTACTGTTCTCGTTTGCATTCTTCCGTTAGAAAAATAAACTTCTGTTCTTGTTTCGTATGCAGGATAGTATGTTTCACCAAAAAATACAGTTTCATCATCTTTGACTATTACATCATGGAAAATTACCTGTATACTTATTTTAGCTTCTTTGCCTTTTTTTGTAGCCTTTTTAATTGCTTTATCCTCCGCTCTTGAAGTAGCTACCTTGAAATTTTTAAACTTATTCCACGCTATTGTTTTAAAGTACTTTTGCTTATTTCCATTCATCAATCCCACATAAATACCTTGAGTTATATTTACTGACCCTGATTTCATTGACGAAATAGGCCCATACGCCCCAACCATTATTTTGTTTTCAGCATCAATCTGATTTAACTTTCCTTTGTATAGTTCTATATTTTGTGGTATCTTAACATTTACGTCAGCCATTAACTTCCCACCTTTGATTGTTCTCATGGTTAGTTTTGACACTTTCTTATACTTATGCTTAACAGTAAAATTAATTTCATCTATACTATCATGCTGATCAACATCTACAATTTCCCCAATTCCCTTTCCATAGTTTTCCATTAAATACTCTTTTTTGTTTCCACTTTTGTTTTTCATGTCAACATTTACTATATAAGGTTTATAGCTTGGTGTATAAAAAATAAGTGGTATGTAACACAAACAAGCAGACAAACAAGTAACCATTTGCAAATCACTAAGAGTTGGGCCTATTTTACCTGCTAAGGTAACTACACCATTCTTAACCAACATCTGTTTCAGATGAAGTGCTTTTTCTAACAAACCGGAATATGTTTTTATTTCTTTAGTATTTATATTTAGTTTAACAATCAAATAGTCTTTAAAATAGGGATCTGTTAGGAAAGTACTGTTATGCGTATTTTTATCGTCTGTAAACAAGCAAAACAGGTTTTCTCCTTCTACCTGATAATCCAACATTTCATAATTTTTATTGATAGTAATTTTTGTTTTGTAGTCTTCTTCAAACGAAACGTCTAATTTTTTAAAAATGAAATCTTTCAAACCATTTTTAGCTTTTGACTCCGGCATGTAGGCAACAATTAAGCCCTGACTATCAACCGGAATTACTTTAAAGCTTCCTTCAGCATCATCCATATTTAATTCTTTATGAATTTTAATGGCATCTTTAATAATTTCGGCTTCCGGAGCTTTATTTTTTTGTGCAATTACAGCCAGGCAACTGAAAACTACTAAACTAAATAGTATTATTTTTTTCATTTATTATTAATTATTTTGCGAAAAATAATTTTTTTTATAATGTTTCCAAACAAATTTTTCTTAATTCTACTACTAAGTTTGAGTAATTACGGATTCTGTCAATCGACATTAACAATTGAAAACATTATACAAGTAAAAATAAGCAACGAAACTGAGGTAAAACAAACTAGCAAAAAACCCTTTTTATTTCGCTTTTATAAAAATTTAATTTCATCGCAAGATGGTAACTCGTGCGGGTTTTACCCAAGCTGTTCGCAGTTTGCGACAGAAGCAATCAGCAAGAAAGGAATGGTTATTGGCACTTTTGCTGCATTTGACAGGTTGAGCAGATGCAACGGACATAACCATGAATTTTACTTGTTTCATATCACCACTCAAAAGCAACTTGATATAGTTCAGTGAGGTCAACTTTCTTATTATTGTTATTTCTGAGTTGGGGTTTATGTAAAGGGCAAAATATTTTTGACCATGAGCACAACATAGCTTATGCTAAATATTTATTTGAGCATAAAGACTACAAGCAAGTTTTGGAAATACTAAATACGCTTGACTCTAACCCGAATAATAACAATGAAATAGCTATTTGGAAAGCTCACTGTTATTTAAATCTTAAGCAGTACAAGGAAACTGATTATTTGCTTCAATCTATACAAGCAAATATAAAACATAAACCTGAGTATGACTTTTTATTGCTTAAAAATAGTTTGCTAAGTAATAACATTAATAAATATGCTCATTACTCATTTGATAGCACTAATGTACTTATAGCGGAACTAATTTGTTATCGCGAATTTTATACCAAAGGAATTGATAGCGCTATTGCTTACACACAAAAAAATATACACGATACTTTGTTAATGCAATATATGGTTAGCACTTTTAAAAAAGCCCGGTTAACTTACCATTATAAAAAGCCATGGCTGGCCGCTACCTTATCTGCTATTCCCGGATTAGGGCAAGTATATACAAGGCAATATGCAGATACTTACCTGGGATTAATTCCTTTTTATTTACATGGGACTATTGCTTACATGGCTTTTTCGCAAGCGGGTATACAAAGTATTTTTGGCTGGCTAAACATTGCTATTGCTTCGGGTTTTTATGCAGGCAATATTTACGGTGCAGCGCAATCGGCCAAACGCATTAACCAGATTAACTATTTAAAAACAAATGATGAAATTAAAAAGCGTATTAGCAGCTTGGAGTTTTAGTTTGTTTTTTTCATTTTGTTTTGCCCAAACCGTTGAGCAAACAAAAGCCAAAGCAGATTCATTACTAATAGCAGGCTTGTACCAGCAAGCAGATGCTTTGTACGATAGAATTATTTTTTTTGCTGATAGTACACAACAGCTACAGGCATTGGAACAAGGAGCTGTTTGTAAAGCCGCGCTTAATAAATTTGGAGAGGCGGCTCAATATTATAAATTAGCAAGCAAGCTTGTTTATACAGACAGTTTGTATTACCATTTATTACTCCAACAAGCTTTATGTTTGGTAATAGATGAGCAGTTTGAAACAGCTAAAAAAATACTAACGGAAATTCTGCTATTTGAACCTGCTGAATATTATAAACAGAAATCATTTTTACTGAAAGGAATTATTGAAACGCAGCAGTTAAACTTTTTAACTGCTAATGCATATTTTGATAGCAGTGCACATTTGGTAAAAACCAATGACAGCATTTTACTAAACACTTTATTAAATAAGCACTACAAAGCTGTTAGCTTTAACCCCAATGCGGCAGCTTTTTATAGCGCAGTTATTCCCGGTTTAGGTCAATCAGTTAATAGCGATTTTAAAAATGGAATAAACTCATTTGCGATAAATGCAGCTTTAATTACAGCTTTTGTTTATACAGGTATACAGTATAATTTTATCAGCTCGTTCTTGTTCTTTTCGGTTTACTGGCCTCGTTTTTATATAAGTGGCATAACAAGCAGCAAAGATATAGCAAACCACAAGCTTAAAGCTACACAGAAAAAGTACTTGCATAGTTATTTAAAAATATACCTTCAGTACTGAGTGAAATTATTTTGTGTTCACGCTAATACCTAATTCATTCAATTGTTTCTGATCAATCGGACTAGGACCATCTATCATTACATCACGGCCTGAATTGTTTTTAGGAAAAGCTATAAAATCTCTGATTGAATTTTCACCTCCAAAAAGTGAGCATAATCTGTCAAACCCAAAAGCAATTCCACCATGCGGAGGTGCACCGTATTCAAAGGCATTCATTAAAAAACCAAATTGAGCCTGTGCTTCTTCCTTAGTAAAGCCTAATACTTCAAACATTTTACCCTGTAATGTTTTATCGAAAATACGAATAGAGCCTCCACCTACTTCCACTCCATTAATAACCATATCATACGCATTGGCTCTTACTTTGGCATAATCGCCATTGTTTAAGTGGGCTATATCTTCAGGTTTTGGTGCAGTAAACGGATGGTGCATAGCAAACCAACGTCCTTCCTCTTCAATAAATTCCAACAAAGGAAAATCAATTACCCATAAACATGAATATACATCAGGGTTACGTAAACCCATGCGTGTTCCCATTTCTAAACGTAATTCGCACAATGCTTTGCGTGTTTTATCTACTCCACCAGCCATTAACAATAACAAATCACCGGGCTGGGCCTGCATAGCTTCTGCCCAGGTTTTTAAAGCCGCTTCATCGTAAAATTTATCTACCGATGATTTTATGGTTCCATCGGCATTTACCCTTGCATATACCAAGCCTGTTGCTCCAATTTGCGGGCGTTTAACAAATTCTGTTAATTCATCTAATTGCTTGCGGGTATATTCTGCACAACCTTTGGCACAAATACCCACCACTAATTCTGCATTATCAAATACGGGGAAACCTTTGCCCTTGGCTAGTTCGTTTAACTCTACAAATTTCATATCGAAACGTGTATCGGGTTTATCGGAACCATAATACTTTGCTGCATCTGCAAAGGTCATTCTTGGCAAGGTATCAATATCAATTCCTTTTACGTTTTTGAACAGGTGTTTTACCAATCCTTCAAACATGTTTAAAATATCTTCCTGCTCCACAAAACTCATTTCACAATCTATCTGCGTAAATTCCGGTTGGCGGTCAGCACGCAAATCTTCATCCCTGAAACATTTTACAATCTGGTAATAACGGTCCATACCTGCTACCATTAATAATTGCTTGAATGTTTGTGGCGATTGTGGTAAAGCATAAAACTGTCCCTGATTCATTCGGCTTGGCACCACAAAATCACGCGCACCTTCAGGTGTCGATTTAATTAAAACAGGTGTTTCTACTTCGGTAAATTGTTGTGCATCTAAATAAACACGCGTTTGCTGGCTCATTTTATGGCGCAACAATAAGTTATCGCGAACGGGCTTTCTGCGAATATCCAAATAGCGATATTTCATGCGTAAATCATCGCCACCATCTGTATTATCTTCAATGGTAAACGGGGGTGTTTGCGCTTCATTTAACACCTCAAATTCAGACACTTCTATTTCTATTTTACCTGTAGGAATATTGGTATTTTTACTGCTTCGTTCTATTACCTTACCTGTAACTTTTAATACAAACTCACGTCCGCATTTGCGTGCTTTTTCGCAAATGGCTGCATTGGTTTCCATGTTAAAAGCTAATTGGGTAATACCATACCTGTCGCGTAAGTCAATAAAAGTCATTCCGCCTAAATCGCGGCTTTTTTGCAACCAACCACTTAGGGTAACGGTTTTATTAATATCAGTAATTCTAAGTTCTCCGCAGGTATGTGTTCTGTGCATAAATGTATATTTAATAAACTTTTTCTTATCAGCAAAAGTCAATTTTAAGCTGCGAAAGTAATAAAATATTTAGCTCCTCAAACAGAATTATAGTCCCAAAATTGCATATAGTTTTAACAATTTCAGGATTGTCAGCAAAAAGTAAATTTACCAGATACCGCTGTTTTGAGCTATGGTATTTTTTAAGCGGTCATTTTTGTTGCTTTATCTTTTTTATATTGCTGCCATGTTCAGATTTAAAAATATAGTTGTTTCTATTAAAAAATATAAGATAGTTTTTGCCTTTTTAATCATTGGCTTAGTATCGTTTAAAGGCGTTGACACTTACTTTGAAATTTCTAAAAATATGGATTTATTTTCTACTGTTTTTAAGGAAATAAATACTTATTATGTTGATGAAATTGATGCGGGTAAACTGACCAAAAAAGCTATTGACGAAATGTTAAATACGCTTGATCCTTACACCAACTATATCAGTGAGGCAGAAGCAGAAGATTTCAGGTTTCAAATGACCGGACAATATGGTGGTGTTGGTGCACAAATCGGGGTCAAAGGTGATTATGTAGTTATTACTGATCCTTATGAAGGTTATCCGGCCCAAAAAGAGGGCTTATTACCGGGCGATTTAATTGTGGCTGTTGAGGGAAAAACGACCAAAGGTAAAAACACTACAGAAATAAGCAAATTATTAAAAGGCCAGGCAGGAAGTAAAGTAAATATAACTATTAGCCGCAACGGGGTGGAAATGAAAAAAACACTTACGCGTGAAGAAATTAAGGTAAAAAATGTGCCTTACTATGGTATGATTAATAACGAAACGGGTTATATTAAATTAAGCGGTTTTACCAACGATGCAGGTGAAGAAGTCCGCAATGCTTTTATTGATTTAAAGAAAAACAATAACTTAAAAAATATAGTATTGGATGTAAGAGGAAACCCGGGTGGATTACTGCATGAGGCCGTGAATATTGTAAATATATTTGTACCTCAGGGACAGGAAGTAGTAAGCACCAAAGGTAAAGTAAAGGAGTGGGAAAAAACATACAGAACTTTAAATCCAAGCACTGATGAAACCATTCCATTGGTGGTATTAGCCAATAAAAACTCAGCATCGGCATCGGAGATTGTAAGTGGAACTATTCAGGATTTAGACAGGGGTATTATTATTGGCCAAAAAACTTTTGGAAAAGGATTGGTACAATCAACCCGCCCATTAAATTACAATGCTCAAATAAAAATTACAACGGCTAAATATTATACGCCAAGCGGACGTTGTATTCAAGCTCTTGATTACTCGCGTAAGGATGAAGAAGGTCATGCAGAAAGTGTACCCGATAGTTTAAAGAAAGCCTTTAAAACAAAAATTGGCCGTAAAGTACTTGACGGTGGTGGTGTTGACCCTGATATAAAGGTGGAGTTGAAACAACTATCAAAAATCAGTGAGAGCTTAATTAGCAAACAATTGATATTTGATTTTGCTACTTATTACAGAAACAAGAATGCCGGCATTGCCAGTGCTAAAACGTTTAGATTAAGTGAAGCTGATTTTGACGACTTTAAAAAGTTTATTGCCGATAAAGATTATGCTTATAATACTGCCACTGAAACGGCTTTATTGGAAGTTAAAAAGAAAGCAGAAGATGAAAAATACTTTGATGCCATTAAAACGCAATTTGAAAGCATGAAACAAAGTTTAAACCATGATAAGCTGGCCGATATTGATAAAAACAAAAAAGAAATTATAGAGCTATTGGAAGAGGAAATAGTAAGAAGGTATTATTTCCAAAAAGGTAAAATTGAAGCCAGTTTTGCTCACGACAATGAAATACAGGAGGCCTTAAAAATATTTGCCGATAAAACTGCTTACCAAAACACCCTAACTATAGTTAAACCATAATGCTCGAAATTGCAGATTTTATTATTTTAGCCTTAGCAGGCTGTTTAGGTGGTTTTTTATCGGGTTATTTAGGTGTTGGTGGTGGAATTATTTATGTGCCTATACTTGATTACTTTCTATCAAAATATTTTAGCAACAGCAGTGAATTAGTAAAGGCTGTGCTTGCCAACTCTCTATTTACCATTTTGTTTTCGGCTACTATTGCCAGCTACAAGCAGTATAAACTAGGCAACTTCTTTTTAAAGGAAATAACCTTAACCGCTATACCGGGTATTGTTACGGTTATTGGTATGCATACCCTTATTAACCAGGGAAGCTGGTATAACAGAAAAACTTTTTTATGGTTTTTCTTAATCATGTTACTTTTTGTGGTAGTTAAAATGTTTTTATCAAAACCTAAAAACAATGAGCAAGTAGTAGCGGTAGCACCTAACTTTAAATATTACTTTACAGGTGGCTTTGCCGGGATTGTAACAGCTATGTCAGGGCTTGGGGGTGGTGTTATAATGACACCAATATTTACGGAATGGTTAAAGATTAATATTAAAAAAGCGAGTGCTATTTCAACCGGTGTTATACCTGCCTTTGCTTTTGTAGTAGGTATACTTAATTTAAAGGAGATTCCCGAAACCCAAATAAGTCAATGGCAAATGGGTTTTATTATATTCCCGGTTGTATTACCGCTTATATTGGCCACACTTATTTTTGCACCGTTTGGAGTTAAAATAGCACAAAAAAGTAAATCGAAAACAATTCAAATAACTTTTGCTAGTTTTGCTTCTCTTATATTACTCAAAGTTATTTATGAATTATTTGTACAATAAGCTAAGTGCTTCTATTTTTGTTTTATTGGCTTTAGCAAGCCAAACCAAAGCCCAATCCATTCAAAAAAGTGATGATGATATTATTAACTCATTACAACAAAATATAAGCTACCTGTCTGATGAAAAACTGGAAGGCCGGCTAATGGGAAGCAGGGGTGAAAAAATGGCTTACGACTTTTTGGTAGATAATTTTCAATCGCTGGGTTTTGTAGCTAAAGGTAACAATGGCAGCTTTATACAAACTTTTGCTCTCAATAAATTATCATATAACAATGTTAATTTCAGTATTAAAAAGAAAAGTTACGAGCAGACTTTTAAAGGCCTCAATCCTACAGAGTTTTATCCTTTAACACAAAGTAACATAGGTAAAGTAAAAGGTAAAACCATTTGGCTGGGCTTGGGTGAAGCGGCCGACTATGTAAACAAAAAAAATATTGACGGAAAGGTATTTGTTATAAAATTAGGTGCACCCAACATCGCTACAAAACCTTTAGAGGACAGGATTGATACCGCCATTAAATT
>CAYTWI010000022.1:0-38423 GCA_964442045.1 uncultured Bifidobacterium sp. | reverse complement strand
TCGATTTCACAGAAACACAGCAACAAAAAACAATAAAAGCCGATAAACGTCAGCAACTATATTTAATTTTCAAAGAAGCCATTAACAATATAGCCAAACATAGCCAGGCAACATTTGCAAAAATTATATACAAGCAAAAAGGGAATAATTTCGAGTTGCTTATCCAAAACGATTATAAAGCAACCCTTGTCGATTTAAATACCAATAGCGGGCAAGGACTCCGGAATATTAAAATGAGAGCCCAAAAAATCAATGCCAGGTGCATTATACAAACCGAAGAAGAAATTTTTACCATCAAAATAACAGGCAAATAAACCACATGTTTATGTAGCCAATTTAACATTATTTTAAGTAAAATTTGTAGCCAAGAAATAAACCAATGAATAAATTGAACCTTGCTATAGTTGAAGATATAGAAGATATAAGGAATGGCCTCAAAGAATACTTTAGCCAGCAGGCAGAAGTACAGGAAGTAGAAGTCTTCGGCAATATGGAAGATATATTAGAACGTTTAAAAAACAACTACCAGCCCAATGTAATTTTAAGCGACATAGGCCTGCCCGGTATAGACGGTATAGATGGCATAAAATTAATATCAAAACTACTGCCCAATACCGATGTAATAATGCTAACCGTTTTCATGGATAGCGATAAAATATTCAACGCATTGTGTGCAGGGGCCACCGGCTATTTATTAAAAGGAACACCAATGCCCGAAATAAAAAAAGCCATACTCGAAATATACCGGGGCGGAAGTTATATGTCACCATCCATAGCCCGAAAAGTAGTCGAACATTTTAAAGCGCCCACCAAAAAAGCAAACTACGTACTAACCGAACGCGAGCGAGAAGTAATCAATGGTTTACTAGATGGATTAAGTTATAAATTAATAGCCGACAGGCTTTTCATTTCCATAGATACCGTGCGTTTCCGTATTAAAAGCATTTATAAAAAACTACACGTTAACAGCAAAGCCGAAATTCTTTCAAAAGCCTTAAAAGGCGAAATCTGATAGCGTTTGTGACACTATTTCTACATGCATATGTAGTTGGCTGCTTTTAATTTTAGATTAATTTTGGAAACCTGTTTTTACCTGATTATATAAATTATTAAAAACTGTAAAATTAAACGAAAGCCAAATATGAAAAATTGTTACAACAAAAATGTTTTTTCCATGTTTTCAAAAAGAGCATTGCGTGTTGCGTGTATTCTTTTAATCCATGTTTTATTCTTTAAAGTATCCCATGCACAGGTATATGTACCTGCAACCGGTTACAATTCCGATCAGGTAGCAGATGGTATAGGTACACCAACATCAACATCAACTGCAGCTACCGACCTTGGGGTTGACAATGGAGGTTATGTTTTTATAGATGGAACATATCAATACAATGCAACATGTGCCCTGGCCACAGCCAATATTTTACCGGCCAACAAATTAATAGCAAGTACCTTAGCCCCGGGCCTTGTTTATCAGTTACAATCATATTCCGGTAACAATGCATTGCGTGTTCCCGCCACAGGCGTTGCTGCAGGTTCAGCCACGCTTACCTTTACCACACCAATGTCAGTAGCAAATTTATATTTACTATGTGTTTCAGGAGGAGGAGCCATTACAAGTGGTGTAGATGTAACCGTAACATTTACCGATGCAACAACACAGGTTTTCACCGCACAAAGTACACAAGACTGGTGTAATACTACATCATCAGGTAACTACACAAAAATTACAACAACCAATTACAATAGGATACAGGCCACTACAACTACAGGATGCGGAAACTATGCTACCTGCCAGTATTTTGCCGAAATGAGTTTAGCTATTAATACTACCAATTACAGCAAATTAGTAGCTTCAGTAACCATAGCAAAAACCACCACCACCAATGTAATGAATGTGTATAGTATAGGAGCATTGCCTCCTTGTACCGTTCCCGTTGGTCAGCCAACAGCGCTTAGCACTACTTCAATTGGTAGCGGAAGTATTGCTGCAACATTTACAGCACCCGCCACACCACCAACCAACTATTTAGTAGTAAGATACCCACAAGGTACTTCTACCATTACAGCACCCGTAAATGGAACAACCTATACCGTGGGTCAAACAATGGGTTTAGGCAGAGTAGCTGCCATAACATCAACCAACTCTTTCTCAGCTGTTGGTTTGACACCTGCTACCGGATACGATTTTTATATATATTCATTCAATGGAGGCTCAAGTTGTGGTTATGTAAATTATTTAACCACAAGTCCGTTAACAGGAACTTATACTACAGCTACGTGTGGTTCATTAAGTGGAACCATTTCAGTAGGAGCATCAGGAACTTATAGTACTTTAACAAGTGCTATCAATGCTGTAAGTACTTCAGGTTTAAGCGGCAATGTATTTATTGAATTACAACCATCTTATAACAGTGCGTTAGAAACCTTTCCTATAGTATTTCCTGAAAACCCTTGTGTGTCGTCAACCAAAACCATTACTATCAGACCTGATATTACCGTTTCGTCACCTTTAAGTATTACATCTTCAGCAGCGCAAACATTTTTATACGATGCCGCCAAATACATTACCATAGATGGAAGGCCGGGCGGAACAGGAACAAGCAGTATGTTGTCCATTATTAATACAAATACAGCTGGGGTGACAGCACAGTTTATAAACGATGCCCAATACAATAAAATAATGTATTGCGATGTACAAGGACAAAACACCAGTTCAACATCAACAGCACCATGTGGAGTAATTTACTTTGGTTCCACCAGCTCAATTTTACTTTTAGGTAACGATAGCAACCAGATTTTAAATTGCGATATACATGCAACAGCAACAGGATTTCCTGCCATAGGTATTGCATCGTACGGAGCAACCACAAACACAGCAAGCTGGAACGATTACAATATAATTAGCGACTGTAACATATACGATTTCTTTAGTGCAACATTAGCAAGTACAGCAGTTAAATTAGATGGAGGAAGTAATGCCTTTACCATCAGCAACAACAAAATATACCAAACAGCCACACGTACTTTTACTACCGGAAACCAACACCGCGCATTTTGGATTACACCAACAGTTGCCGGAGCCTGTGGGTTTAAAGTGCTAAACAACTTCATTGGCGGTAATAACAGTTCAGGTACAGGTACCTGGACATTAAACGGTGCCGTTGTAACCAATTTCTGGGGTATGGATATTAACCATACAGGAACCATTCCAACGTCAGTACAGGGAAATACCATTACCAATATATCACTAACATCAACCACAACTACTGCCAACGATTTATTCCGTGGTATCAGTACCGGTAATACCGGTAATGTTGATATAGGCACTGTAACAGGTAATACAATAGGTTCTTCAACCGTTCCCGGTGCCATTACCCTGGTTACCTCAGGTACCGGTTCCACTTCATACGGTATAAAAAACGGAAGTACATCAGCATCAACGGATACCATCAACATATACAACAACATAGTTTCAGGAATTACCGTTTCCTCGTCAACTGCAACCAGTGGAGCCAACCTATACGGAATAGCCGCCACCAGTGGTTCATATACCAATATCTTTAACAATACCGTTGGTAGCATCACCATGCCAAACAGTTTATATTCATCAAACAATGCAACGTCAACACAGTCAGTTTATGGCATAAGTGTAGTTGCAGGTATCAGAACCTATATAAGCAATAACAGAGTAGTTAATGTAACCAATAACTATACAGGAACAAGCATCGGCTACCTGCGTGGTATAAATTTAACATCATCAACCACCTCATTTGTAACCAACAATAAAGTATCCAATTTAGCCAGTAACAGCGCTTATACAAGCTCAGGCACTACATCAGCTATAATAGGTATTTTAGTAAGTACCGCTAATCCGAGTACCGTAACCGATAACAGAGTTGACTCTATAGTATTAAGCAATGCAACATCAACCGCAGCATCATATGTAGAAGGTATGGTTATTAGTTTAAACGGAAGTACGCCAACAAATCTCATAGCAAGAAACTTTATACATCATTTATATGCCTCAGGAACAAATCAAAATGCCATTTTAGTGGGAATGGATATTATTGGAGGCTCAAACATTATAGCCAATAATATGGTTCAGTTAGGAACCCTGCCAAGCGGTTATAATTTTACCAATTCCGCAGTAATAAGGGGTATATATTTAAACACCACTACAGCTACCAACGTATACCACAATTCAATTTATATTGGAGGCGATACAGTAGGTTCAACCGTAAAAAACACAGCAGGTTTTTATAGAAATGTTGCATCAGGCACCCATGACTTTAAAAATAATATCGTGTACAATAACCGCTCAAACGTAGGAGCAGGAGGTAAGCATTACGTATTGTTTTTAAATACAGTTACCGGTTTAACAGCAGCCAATAACCTGTATTTTGGTGCAGGAACAGGCTATGTTTTTGCAACAGCTAATAATGGTACTTCAGATATAGCCACGTTTACTTCAGGCTGGTCAAGTGCCGATGTAAACAGTTCTTTCGCCAATCCGCAGTTCATGAATCCTACAGGAGGTTCCGCAGGTTCCGCATCAGTAGTTGATTTGCATATTAACCCAAGCGTAACTACCCCCGTTGAGTCAGCAGGCGTATTGCTGGCAAGCATTACCGATGATTATGATGGACAAGCACGCTCTGCATTTTCACCAACCGATATAGGAGCAGATGCAGGAAACTTCTTATCATTAGGAATGACCATTGATTCAAGTAACGTTGCCCAGGTGACTACAATCGTTCCAACCGGAACCCAAAACCAGGCCATCATAGCATTAAAAATTTATGCCAACGGAGCTGTTAATCCTATCAACGTATTATCATTAAAGTTTAATACATCAGGTACAACAAATACCGCCAACATTAGTAATGCCCGGGTATACTACACAGGTTCGTCAAATGTATTAAGCACGGCCACCCAATATGGTTCAACAGTGGCTGCTCCAAACGGAACTTTTTACATTTCAGGAACCAAAGCACTAAGCCCCGGTGTTAACTACTTCTGGCTAACTTACGATATTGCTGTTTCAGCAACACCGGGTAATTTCGTTGATGCAAGAGTAGATAGTATAGGTTTAAGCTTAGGCATTAATCCTTCACTTATCAATGGCGATCCATTTGGCGCACGTACCATTGCTGCATCATTAAACGGAAGCTACAATGTTGGAGCAGGCCAAACATATACAACTATTACCGCAGCTCTGGCAGATTTAAGCATATTAGGTCTTTCTGGCCCTGTTACATTAAACCTGGTTGATCCAAGCTATTCAACAACTACCGGAGAAACATTCCCTATCAATATCAATACCTACACGGGCATGAGCAGTACCAATAAACTAACTATTCAGCCAGGAGCAGGAAATGTAGCAACCATTATTTCTAACAATGCCGTATCAACTATTAATTTAGATGCTGCCAGGTATTTTGTTATGAATGGTATGCAGGGCGGTACAGGAACATCAAGAAGTTTAATAGTACAAAACGATAATGTAGGCGGTTCTGCTTTAACATTTATAAACGATGCTACATCAAACATCATCAAGCATTCAGTATTCAAAGGAGCATCAACCAACTCAACCATTGGTGTGGTAAATTTTAGCACAGGTTTAGTAACAGGAAATGATAGTAATTTAATTGACAACTGCGATATTGCTGACGCAGCAACCCTACCAGCAACCCTGGTTCAGGCAAGAGGTTCGTTTGATGTATTAACCAAATTCAATAACGATAATATAATCAGCAATTGTAATTTGTATAATTTCTCAGCCACCTCAGGTGAAGCAAATGCATTTAAAATTTCAAAAGGTAATACCAACTGGACAATTAACAATAATAGTGTATATCAAACAGCACCAAGAGCATTCAGCGTTATACACTACCTAATGAACTGGAACAGAATAGTTGATGGCGGTACCAATATAGATGATGCCATGGCGCAAGCCTCTTTGAACAATATGACTGTTTCAAATAACTATATTGGAGGAAGTGCACCACTTTGCGGAGGAACACCTTGGACACAAACAGCCTCAACAGGTCAGTTTAACAGTTATTTCAATGTAGGAAACCAAACAGCCACCAACGTAAAAAATAATGTGTTTGCAAACTTCAATATTACATCAACATCAGCATTTACAGGTGCTCCGGGTGTTTGGAACGCCATTCAATATATTGGAGGTAAGGTAAATATAGATAGCAATTTAGTCGGCTCACTAACAGACAGTAATTCAATTATAATCAATGCTGCCAGTGGAGCCATTGTTTTTCCTATTGCACTTACCGCCAACGTTGCGGGTTCTTATACTGTAAGAGGTAATAAAATTGCAGGTATAAGAGTAAGTGGATCAGGAACAGCAGCCGTAAACATTTACAACATATACGTTGCCTCGGCAACCAATACCGTTAGTTACCAAATAGAAGGTAATACCATTGGAGGAGTAGCAGGTATAGCAAACTTAGCTTCATCTTCTACCACAGCACAGCTAAATTATGGTATTAATAATATCAGTACAGCTATTTTAACTATTAATAATAATACCATCAGTAATTTAAATAATTACCACAATACAATAGGTAATTCGCAAACAATAGGTATTCGTACTACAGCTGGTAATAATACTATTACCAATAACGTTGTTTATAATTTAGCCAATAATTCTGCACAGCTTAGTACAGGCATAAATGCCCCTGTTATTGGTATATCAATGACATCGACAACGGCAACCAACAACATTAGCCGCAATAATATAGCTGCCATAAACCACAATAATTTAACCGAAGCAACACAAACAATAGGTATTTATTATGCAGGTGCTACAGGCGATATTATTGAACGCAATACCATACATAGTTTTAATACCTTGTCATCATCAGTTACCGCAAGCCAAATAGGACTGCAAGTAGCAGGTGGTACAGCCCGTATTTATAACAATGTTGTAAGACTGGGATTAGATAGCAATGGTTCATCATTAACATCAACACCAATATTAACAGGTATTTTAATTTCAGGTGGAAATGCCAGAATAATTTATAATACAGTTTATCTAACGGGCACGGTATTAAGTGGTGCCGGTAATACATTTGCAATAAGCAGAACAAGCACAGGCAGCGATTCATTATTCAATAATCTATTTATTAATGACCGAATTGGTGGCACAGGAAACCACTATGCCATTAACGCAGGTTCAAATACAGGCTTAGCATCAAACTACAATAATTTCAATACTAACTCAACCTATATTGGTATGTTTGCTTCAGTTAACCAAGCAACACTTTTCGATTGGCAAACAGCATCAGCCACAGATGCAAATAGTGCAAGCAAACCTGTATATTTTGTAAACAGCGGAGCAGGTGCGTCATTCATTGATTTCCATTTAACAGGTACATCATTAGGTGATTTGGGATTAACTGCTAAACCAATAGTGGGTATTACAACCGATTTCGATAACCAAAACCGCGATTTAACAAAACCATACATGGGTGCTGACGAAAACCTAAGCAATCCTTTACCGGTTAAGTTACTTACGTTTAATGCAAGTTTACAAAATAAAGATGTTTTATTGAGCTGGGTTACTACTATGGAACAAAACAACAAAGGTTTCGAATTACAACGTTCTTTCGATTCAAAAACATTTGAAACAATAGGCTTTGTTAAAGGAAAAGGAAACAGCAATAAGAACGAAAAATATAGCTTTACAGATATAAATGTAAAAGCAAACAATACCAACGTTATTTATTACAGGTTAAAACAAATTGATTACGATGCACAGTTTACCTATAGCCAAATAGTTAAAATAAATACCGAAGAACAATCAGTATCATTTAATGTATCAGGCTATCCTAACCCAATAAAAGAGGAGTACTATGTAAGCGTAAATGCAGTTAATAATGCAAATGCCACACTTCAGCTATTCAATTTACAGGGCAAACAAGTATTATCGCAATCGTTAGTTTTAACAAAAGGAACAAACGTAGTAAAAGTAGAGAATATAGATAAAATGCAATTAGGCATTTATTTGTTACACCTGTCTATGAATGGAGAAACACAAGTCATAAAAGTAGTAAAAAATTAATCAATTAAACCAAGTTAGACATACTTGTTTGAATTTTGGTCCCCGGTAACAAGCTTATGTTACCGGGGATTTTTTTGTAGTAATGATAAATTAAACAGCAAAATAACTAACGAATTTTTGCGAAAGATAAAAAGTACATTCACGTTAGAGTTTTATTTAAGAGTTTCCCTTGTGTTTTAATATACACAAAATACTATTCAATAGAGAATCCCGGCTTATTAAAAAGCACCACTCTCCAGCCATCAGGGTCAGCTATAGTGATGCCATTAGCCAACCAATAACTGTTTTCAAGTTCAACTATAGGGTACCCCATTTGAGTTAATCTGTCAACGTATAAATCCCTTTCAGCGGGGTTATTAAAATATAATACCAGCAAATTATCCCTTGTTGGTGCAGGGCATGGGCTGCCATGAATATGTTGTGTAAACTCTAAATGAATCGTTGCATCAGGCATACCAAGCATAATTCCCGTATAGCCATCATGGTCGGCAAAAGAACCAATTTCATTAAAGCCCAATCCGTCTTTGTAAAACCGAATAATTGCCTCCAGCTGCTCAGTGGGCCTGGCAATGCGTATTTGAGAAACAGGAAAAGTCATGGAGTGCAAGTTTAATCATTACAAATAAATGCAACAAAATTTATAAACCAGATGAATGAAAAGAAATAAGAGCTATGAGTTAGAAAGAACCAATAATTAATTTTTGGCTATATACTTTATTACCATTAGTAAATTGTATAAAGTATAATCCGTTTTGAAGTCCGCTTAAATCAATTTTCTGTATTGTATTGCTTAGTAATTCATAAGTATTATACACTTTACCACTTATGTCAGTTATACTAACTTTAAAAGTGGGCTGTACAGAAGAAAGCTCAATAGTAACTATTCCTTTGCTTGGGTTTGGGTATACGAACACACGGTTGTTCAACTCATATGTATTGCTGATATTACTCGAGTTAATCTTTTTCAAATGAAATAAAAATGGGTTGAAAACATCAAGCGTATCATCGTTAGTATATGCTATTACTTTCCATTTAAGCGCTAAAGAGTCTGTAAAAGTAACGCCATTATCGGCAAGCATTAATTCAAGGCTTTCATTGTCCAACATAATAGCAGTATCCTGTCCGTTATTACCCGCATCAAGGCTCATAATAGGAGCTGTAAAAGTACCGGTAGGAAAATCGAAATATACTTTATACAAAGCATTGTTTAATGAACTTTGCCACGACAACGGAATAAACTTAACATCCTGTTCTTTCCATTCAAATTTTTCATTGTTTTGTGGCTGTAACAATTCAAAATTCTTCAGGTCACGATTTCTGGTAAAAGTTATTCGATTAATTTCCTTAGATTGAAGCGAATCTGTGTTGCCCTGATAAGCATAAACAGACCAGTTTAACGCAAGAGAGTTACCTTTTTTTACATCATTTAAGGCCAGTAATTCATCAATAAACGAAACAGATAACTGAAGTGAAGTATCCTGGTTGGTAACATAACTATACAAAGGTGCAGTCATATTATTACCGGTTAATACAAACTTGTAGGTGTCAAAAAAGGCTGATTTGCTCCATGAAAATAGAATAGAGTCATTGCTTTTGGTTTTTACAGTGCTGGTAAAGTTATTAGCAGGATAATTTAAGTTAAATGCCTGCAAAGGATATTTAATAGCAATATTTAACTGTTTATTCTGGTTTGATGTCAATGAATCCTTATCAACGTTAGTAGCAAAAACACTCCATTTTACTATACCCTCTTTTAAATAGTTATTGCTTAAAGACTTATTGACCAAAGTGTTTTCAAAGAAAGAGGCATCTAAAGTCAGGGTGGTGTCCATACCGCTTTTATCAGAAGGCATGGTCAGTAATCGGCCATTTATATCAAGAGTACACCAGTAATTATTGCTGAATAAAGATTTAGCCCAGTTAAATACAATAGGCTCTTCACTGCCCGATACAAATGAAAAAGTTGAAAGATTATTTGGTTCCGATAAAGAAAATTCAGTTTGTTTAAATTTAAATGAAATATTTCGGGATTGGTTGGCTACCAGCGAATCATCTGTTGAGCGGAAAGCATAAACAGTCCAGACCAATGTTACCGTGTTACCGCCTTTATCAAAGTAACCTGCTTCAGAAAGCATATTTTGCAAAGTCATTAAATCAACGTTCATTGAGGTGTCAGTGCCGGCATGGTCAGACCATACAGAAACAGGAGGAACATCAGTTGATGGGTTAGCACTTGAAAATACACATTTATAATTCAAGCCCCAGTTTTTCGATTTATTCCAGGTGAATAAATAAGATGGGTTTGATTTTAAGTCAATGGTAGTATTGGTATAGTTTAATGGGCTTAGTAAATCAAAAGCACCGTTATGTGAGCTCCTGATAAAAGTAACCATATAAGTTTGTGAGGCCTTCAATGAATCGTTAGCAAGGTAAGAATATACGGTCCATTTTAAATTAATGGAATCACCTGTTTTAACGTTTAAGCGTGATAGTATATCGTCAATCTGAGAAGACAATAAAGTTACTTTATAGTCCGCACCGTTATCGTCAGCAGCAAATACTGCTACAGGGCTGGTAAAGGTGCCATTTTCTCTATCCAGTTTAAATTTAAAAGTAATACCGGTTTGAGAACCCGAACTTCCCCATACAAAAATCTTAGAAGAATAGTTCGTATTTTGAATAGCTATTGTGCTGTTATTGGCAGGTAATGATAAATTAAAAGCTTTAAGTGAGGTTAAGTTATACATAGAATCCATCCAGTCAATACGCGTACTTAACCAATCCTTTAAATATTGTACTTCATTAGCATAGGAACCTCTTATTGCCGGATTAGGCCATACCAGTGTGTTTAAAATTGGCCAAACCCTGAAGTTTTCTTTTTGTGAGTTTTCCAGCCCATTAGCCACACTGTCGGCAAAAGTTATGAGGGTTTCAATCTGGCTTGTTTTAAGTGCGTTCCAGCGTACCTTAACTTTTTCTGCAAATGCAGGGTCGCTAAAAAGTCTGCTTATCCAACGTGCATTTTTTATCCACCAGCCTCTGGGATTATCATTGTCATTATAATTAATATTACCGGCAGCTATATCAAAATCCCATACCGGACCCATACATAATTTACTACCCCTATCCTTATACATATACACACTACTAAAAAATATAGCGTCATTGTTTTTAAACAATTCATTAATCAAATACCAGTCAATAAAAGTTTGCGTTTTTATAAAATTAGCATATCCGGAAGTCGTATCAGCAAAATTTGCTCCATACAGTGTATCCTCAGTTTGTTGTATAAAGTTTCTAAGGTAATTGAATTGTAAGGAATCAACAGAATCAGGCGAGTTAAAACAGATAGGAACCCCTGTATTGGTTCTAAACCAATAATCCTCATCTAGTCTTTCATCAACTTCTAATAAGTAACCACCGGTAATATTCGGAGTAGTAAGGTCAGTTATTTTAAGCTCTCTTATATTTAAGCGGCTACTCGAAACCTTAATTTGTTCGCAAAGGCTGTAATTACCAACATATTCACCATTTATAATAAGTTCAACAAATTGTGAGCGGGGCGTATAGGCCATAGAAAAACGATTACTACATTCAAAGGCGAGATAGTTTCGCATCAGCGTTTTATCAGAGTAATTGGCTAAAAGAACCCACTCCTTGTCAGATGGCATACCCAATAAGCTTGCCTTGGTGTTTAGCTTAATTTTGTATGGTTTTTTTGGCATTGACCAGGTTGAATTTCCTCTACCTCTTACTTGCGTAGCGGCACTAAATACACTAACACTAATATTTTGATTAGGAAAAATTTTAATATTACCATTTAAGTAATCATCCTTAGATATAATAGGATCACCGTTTTCAGTATTTAAATATACAACCGGCAAGCCTGTATAGACCAGTTTGACTACATATGTTTTTGCATTAATACCACCATACCAAAGCGTATATGTTATAGGGTTTATAAAGTTGTTCGCACTAATTTCGCTTTGCTGAATTATACCGTTAGCTAAAATACTGTCATTGTCTTCGCTTGTAAAAGAGGCTTTTAAAGAATTAAGATTGGTGTTATAAGGGATAATGCCTATAATTAAACTATCATCAAATATAGTACAGTTAATATTTTCGAATAAAACCGAATTGTGAGCTACCTCAAATTTAAAAGAAGTAAATTTTGGCGTTTCGCTAAAGCTATTTGATTGAAAAATAAAAAGAGTGATCAGAAGCAAAAAATAATGGGCACGTTTTTTTGCAAAAAAAAGTCTTAAGGTCTGCATGTTTGCAAAAATGCAGCAATAATTTTAATTTTAAATTAATTTAACCGTTTGTTAAGGATAAATTAAGAAATGTGGCTTATCGTTTTAGGTGCATTTAGTGTAAAACCCCAATAATAAAAGGCTAATTGGCTGACTGTAAAATGATAGTAATAATATGCACGTTGGTTCCTAATGTGTAAAAAAGACATGTTATAAAATGCAATAAATTAAAAAAGATTAAAAGAATAGACTATACTATTTAGCAAAAGCATTTTTTCCTTTATCCAAAAACTCAACAAAAGCGGCTTCGTCTGTATCATAGAATCTAGGACCAGAAAGCTGCTTTTCATTACCATCAATTACAATATACTGAGGTTGGGCTGAGAAATTGTATTTAGATATTTGTAAATCCTGATTCTGTTCCCCAATAGTTTTTTTAACCTTTCCATCCCTTTTACTGGTGTACCATTCATTTTCAGCCAATTCTTTACGCTCATCCGCATAAAGAGATACAATGATAAAATCATTTTGTAATCTTTTTAGTACCTCCGGTTTTGCCCATACATATTCTTCCATTTTTCTGCAGTTCACACAAGCATGGCCGGTAAAATCAACAAATATGGGTTTCCCCGTTGCTTTCGATGCTGCTAGAGCCTCTTTGTAATCAAAGTAGCCGGTTAAACCATGCGGTAAATGCAGAAAATCAGCATGTTTGGCTTTTATTGTTTTATTGTTTTCCGTTTGATGAATTGAATGTGAGTTATCACTAACTCCTAAAATAAAATCTTGCGTTTGCATAGGAGGCAGCAAACCCGAAAGTGCTTTTAAAGGTGCACCAAACAATCCTGGAATCATATACACAGCAAAACAAAATGAAAGACAAGCTAACAGAAAGCGGGGTACACTGATAAAAGGTAAATCACTATCATGGCTGAACTTTATTTTGCCTAGTAAATACATACCTAATAAAAAGGCAATTACTATCCAGATTGTTAAATAAATTTCCCTGTCCAATATTCCCCAATGGTAAACCACATCAGCCGTTGAAAGGAATTTAAAAGCAAAAGCAATTTCAATAAAGCCTAAAACTACTTTTACAGAGTTTAACCAGCCACCGCTTTTAGGCAAATTTTGTAACCAACTTGGAAATACCGCAAATAGAGTAAAAGGTAAAGCCAGACCAAAACCAAAAGAAGCCATACCCAACAGGGGTTTTAAAAATTTGCCCCCCACTGCTTCTATTAATAAACTACCTACAACAGGCCCCGTACAACTAAACGAAACCAGCGCCAAAGTAAATGCCATAAAGAAAATTCCGGCAAAATTGCCCATGCTGCTTTTTGAATCTACTTTATTTACAAATGCATGAGGTAGCGTAATTTCAAACATACCTAAGAAAGAAGCAGCAAAAACTAAGAAAATAACGAAGAAAAGTATGTTTGGCAACCAATGCGTACTTAACCAGTTTCCAAAATCAGGGCCTAAACCAAAAAAGGCAAAGACCAAACCTAACGAGGCATATATACCCACTATAGATAAACCAAAAGTAAAAGCACGCTGAATTCCTTCTGCCCTTGTGCTGCTTTTTTTAGTAAAAAAACTTACTGTCATAGGTAACATAGGGAAAACACAAGGAGTAACAACGGCTATTAACCCACCCAAAAAAGCAATAATTAAAAAACTAAAGAAGCCGGCTTCTTTAGGTGTTGTTTTGTTATCACTGGTTTTTGCAATAGTTATTACTGTATCGGCTTTTGCAATGGTCTTATTGGAGTCAACCGGAGCTGCAATAGCAGCTTCCTCAATTGGCTGACTGGCAGTTTCAATAGGTGTTTCATTTGCAGCAGCAGTAACCTTTAAATTTTTTAGTTCATATTCTTGCTCATAAGGGGGCATACACATACCTGTAACCTCAGAGCATTCCTGAAAATAAATTTTAACCTTAACTTTTGGTTGGGCCGAAAGCAATTTAATTTTTTGTATAAACTTGGCGGTACCTTTCATGGTGCTTACCGTTCCCGGCCAAACTTCTTCATAATGTTTATGGCTGCCAATGGGTTTGGTTTTACCAACTAATTGGTAGGATTTGTCTTTAGCCCATGTAAATTCAGCCACTACAGGTCCTAAATTAGGATCCATATCATTGCTGTACATATACCAGTCTTTTGCTATAACACTGGTTAAGGTAATTTCAACTTCATCACCAATTTTAGCCTCCGTTTTATTACTTGTTATTTTCCATACCGGATCCTTTGTTAACTGCGCAAATAATGGCTGCAGGCCCCCAAAAGTTAATAAAAATAAAAAAAGAAAAGATCTGATTTGTTGGATGCTCATAGTTGTAAAAATATGCTTTTGCACGAAAAGCAAATGTATAAGTATTTTGTAAAACGCAAACATGAATAAATACTTAAAATGTAATTGAAATTACAATTGACGTATATTTTCTTAAACATAAAGTAATAAATGTTGGCAAAGGCTTGGCTAACTAATTAGTTAAAAATAATGTAGGTGTTACTTTTGTTAATTGCGTTTATTAAAAAGAATGAAAAATTTTTTTGTAGTTATTTTTTGCGTTTGGTGCGCTGTATGTCAGGCACAATCCAATGTAAAAGCCAAATTAACAGTAGAACAGTATATTGAAAAATATGCACCTATAGCCATTGACGAAATGTACCGAAGCCATATTCCGGCTAGTATTACTCTCGCTCAGGGTATTTTGGAAAGTGGAAATGGAAATAGTCGTTTGTCAACCGAAGCCAATAACCATTTTGGTATAAAATGCAAAAACACCTGGACAGGCAAAACCATTTATGAAGATGATGATGCTCCACAGGAATGTTTCAGAAAATATGATGCTGCCATTGACAGTTATCGTGACCATTCTGATTTTTTAATGAATAATAAGCGGTATGCTTTTTTGTTCGATTTGGAAATTAAAGATTACAAAGCCTGGGCTTTTGGCTTGAAAAGAGCCGGTTATGCTACCAATCCGCAATACCCGGAATTACTTATTTCATTTATTGAAAAGCACGGTTTACATAAATACGACAACACCCAAATTAGCGAGGAAGAGCAAAAAGAACTAAACGAACAAAAAGCTGAAGTAGTTAAAACCTATGGTAAAGAGTTTATGGTGAATGATGTGCCTGCTATTACGGCAAAGGCCAATGAAAGCTTTGCCCAAATTGCATTGAATTACGATATAAAAGTTTATCAGTTATATAAATATAACGATTTGCAAAAAGACGATGAATGCCATGAAGGGGATACCATTTACTTAAAACATAAACGCAATAAAGCGCAGGTTGATACCTATGTTTTTGCCCCAAATGATAACATGCATAAAATATCGCAACGTTTTGCTATTAAATTAGAAAGACTGCTGGATAGAAATAATTTAGTGTTGAATCAGCAGCCAGCAATTGGCCAGGTTATTTACTTAAACAATAAACGCCCTAATAACATTGTAATGGCCGATACTTCTATTCAGCGTGATGTGGTAGAAATTGTAAAAACCGAAGTAAAACCAAACGAGGTTAAAGTTGACACTATTGTGATGAACGAAAAAGTGTATGACGATCCAAAGAAAAATATAGAAACCATGTTTCCAAGTAATGAAAATACATTAAGTTACTTTGATACATTAGAGGAAAAGAAAGCAGAATTGTCATTTTTTCATACCGTGCAGGCAGGCGAAACCCTTTACAGTATTGCTAAAAAATACAATATAAAAGTAGATGCACTACAGTTTTTAAATGCACTAAAAAATAATACCATTGAAGTTGGTCAAAAATTAATAGTGAACCCTAATTTACCAACTGCCGACACCAAAGAGCCGCAACCCGTTCCGGGATATCATATTGTACGCCACGGAGAAACCCTGTTTTCCATTGCAAAAATATATAACATTTCTGTAAGTGATTTGAAAGCTCTCAATACTTTAACAAGTAACGATATAAAAATAGATCAACAACTAACAGTTGTACCTGTTATAAAACAAGCTGAACCGGGCAAAGGCAACGAAAACACAGAAGCATTTTACCATACAGTACAAAAAGGAGAAACCCTGTTTGGTATCAGTCGTAAATACAATGTGCCTATTGACGAAATAAAAAAATTGAACAGTAATAACTTAAACCATTTAACCGAAGGGCTGAAAATAAGAATAAGATAAAAATTATTTTACGAAACATGCAACTAATATTCATTTGCTTAAATCAAGCATTTTATTATTATTGTAAACTCTAATAAAAATTAACTAACTATGAATAAGATTTACTTATCTATAATAGCTTTATTTACGGTTATTACTGCAAATGCTCAGATAAACTACGGGTTTGATTATCCGCAGGCATATGAAAGTTTTAGTAGTAGAGATACAGCAGCATCTATTTACATATCATTATTCAATGCTAAGCAGGATAGTACTATACGTCCTTATTCAGCTATTTTATCAGTTGATGACAATAGCAGTACAGCTAAAAATGGTATCAATTTTTCTATCACTCCTGCTCAGCAAAAAGTAGAGTTTGCCCCCGGACAAATGGGTTATAGGAATGTAATCAGATTTAGATTGAATTTAGTTCCTGACACTATTTTTTGGGGAACTAAGAGTTTTAAATTAAACCTAACCACTTTAGAAGGTTTTACAGTAAGCGATTTAATACATGGCTATAGCGAAATGCTTATTGTTATTGATTATGATGGTCGCCAGATTGGTATTCCAAGAGTAAGTAAAGCCAATTATAACTTATACCCTAATCCGGCAAAAGATATTATAACAATTACAGGCGTTGAGTGTCAAAATACAGCCGTGTTTGATTTGATGGGTAAAATGGTTTTGAATCCAGTAGTAACAAATAATCAAATTAATATTGAAAGTTTACCTGCCGGTATTTATACATTAAAAGTTGTTACCGATAAAGGTTTATTGGTTCATAAAATTGTAAAAGAATAAGATCAACTTTATAAAGAGATATTGGAAAGGCCGGAGTTAAACACCCCGGCTTTTTTTGTGCATATTTCTGTTGGCTATATGTGACCTATTTGTATCATTAAACATTAATTTTATCGCATGCAAAAACCTTGGTTTATTATTGATTTCGATAGCACTTTTACGCAAGTAGAAGCCATGGAAGAATTGGCTGCCATTAGTTTAAAAAACGATCCCGAAAAAGAATCAATTATTAGTCAGATTAAACATTTGACCGACTTGGCTATGGAGGGTAAGATGCCTTTTAATAAGTCGCTGAAAGCCCGTATTACCCTGTTGTCAGCAAAAAAATACCATATTAATATGCTGGTAAATAAATTAAGGAAAAAAGTGTCGCCTTCATTTATTAGGAACAAAGCTTTTTTTAAAGAATACCAGGGACGTATATTAATTGTATCAGGCGGGTTTAAGGAATTTATAGCACCCGTTGTAAAAAGCTTCCATATAAACGAAGATTGTATTTATGCCAATACCTTTATTTACGATAGCAAGAACAACATTATAGGAACAGATGAACAAAATCCGCTATCTCAGCAGGGAGGTAAAGTAAAGCTTTTGAAAGAGCTAAAACTAAAAGGCGATGTATTTGCTATTGGCGATGGTTATACCGATTACGAAATGAAAGCAAGCGGGCAAGCCAATTTCTTTTTTGCTTTTACCGAAAACATAGCCAGACGAAGTGTATTGCAAAAAGCCGATTACATAGCACCGAGTCTGGATGAAATTTTATATAAAATGAAATTGCCTATGGCTCTTTCCTACCCGAAAAGCAGGATAAAAGTAGTTTTGTTAGGCAAAGAAACCTTTGAGTCGGCTCATTATTTTAAATTAGAGGGATACCAGGTAAATAAGTTTGAACAAATAAGCAACCAGGCAAAAAAAGAATTTAAACAAGCATCTATTATTGTATCTTCTATCAATCAGATGATTGATATTAGCCAGTGTTCAAAGCTTTTATGTGCCAGTGTCTGGGGTGTTCATAACGAGCAGTTTAATTTAGTAAATGCACAACAAATGGCTATTCCTATATTCCATTCACCTTTTGCTAATTCACGCAGTGCTGTTGAGCTGGCTTTAGGTTTTATGTTACAACTTTCACGCAATGCAAATACCGAGATAAAAGGGAAAAAACTGGGCTTAATCGGTTACGGTAATGCCGGAAGTTTATTAAGTGTATTGGCTCAGAATTTAGGAATGGAAGTATTGTTTTACGATAAGAAAGACAGAGCCCCGTTAGGTAATGCTATTGCCTACAAAACAATGACCGATGTGCTGAAACGAAGCGATTATATTGTGTTGATGAATAGCAGGAATGAAGGAATTTTATTGGGAGAAAAGGAGCTTAAGCAAATGCACACAACTGCCAGTTTAATTAATTTAAGCTATGATAATTCTGTAGATATAAAAGTGGTACATATGCTACTGAGCAATAAAAAAATAGCAGGCTTTGCGATGGATTGTAACCATTCCGAAACCTATAAAAACATTAAACCAAGCCAACAAACTATAATTACCCTAAACAAAAGGAACACAACTGCTGAGACACAAGAGCACATTGCCAACTTTACGGCAGAAAAAATAATTGAGTATATAAATACCGGGAATGTGGGGAAAAACCTGAACTTTCCGGAAATACAGTTGCCTGCTTTGTTGAACTCACACCGGTTTATTCACGTGCATGAAAACAAACCCGGTTTATTGGCAAAAATTAATGCTATATTGGCATTGAATAAAATCAATATTTCAGGCCAGTATTTAAAAACCAATGAAAGACTGGGGTACGTAATAACCGATGTAGTGAAGCAGTATAATTCAGAGGTTATTAATGAACTGAAACAAATAGAAGGAACGCTTAAATTCAGGATTATTTATTAGTTTGTATCTGCCCGATGTTTGGAAGGAAAAAAGGCGGCAAAGGAGAAGTAATAAATAATTTATGAACATAGTTAATAAATGAAAAAAGATTGCATGCAATTGCATTAAATTGCAACGTTTTTAAATAAAATAATACAAACTTAACCGAAGGAAGCAGCAATAAATGGGGATACTTAGTTTTTTAACACAAGATTTAGCCATTGATTTAGGTACAGCTAATACTTTAATCATTCATAAAGATCAGGTGGTAGTTGATGAACCGTCAATTATAGCAATCAATCGTAGAAATGGAAATGTAATAGCTGTAGGTAGTCAGGCACAACAAATGCATGGAAAAGTGCATGAGGATATTAAAACTATTCGCCCTTTGAAAGATGGTGTAATTGCCGATTTTCAAGCCGCAGAGCATATGATAAGAGGTTTAATTGGTATGATTCCTCAAACCAATAAATTGATAAAGCCACAGCAACGCATGGTAATTTGTATTCCTTCAGGTATTACCGAGGTAGAAAAACGTGCGGTTAAAGACAGTGCTGAACGTGCCGGTTCAAAAGAAGTTTATTTAATTCATGAGCCAATGGCAGCAGCCATAGGTATTGGTATAGATGTTTTCGAGCCCATGGGTAACATGATTATTGATATAGGTGGTGGAACAACCGAAATTGCCGTTATAGCTTTGGCGGGTATTGTTTGCGACCAGTCAATTCGTGTTGCAGGGGATGAATTTACCGATGATATTTTAGATTATATGCGCAGGCAGCATAATTTACTTGTTGGAGAACGTACCGCTGAGAGAATAAAAATTGAAGTGGGTTCTGCTTTAAGCGAATTAGAAAATCCTCCGCAAGATTACGCAGTAAATGGCCGCGATTTAATGACAGGTATTCCAAAACAAATTAGTGTTACCTACTCAGAAATAGCCGCAGCGCTTGATAAATCAATTTCAAAAATTGAAGAAGCTATTTTACGCGCATTAGAATTAACACCTCCGGAGCTTTCAGCCGATATATACTCAACAGGTTTATATTTAACAGGTGGTGGCGCTTTATTGCGTGGTTTGGATAAACGTATTTCAGCCAAAACAAAATTACCTGTGCACGTAGCAGAAGATCCGCTTAGAGCAGTAGTGAGGGGAACAGGTATGGCACTTAAGAATTTAAAAAGTTATAAGTTTTTAATGACCTAATATTTCTGTTAGCATTACTATTAACTATTTACCCATCTCATTAAGTACCAAACGCAAAAGACAATTTGTTAAGAACATAGACCAATGAAAAACCTGCTGTTTTTTTTCTATAAGTATTATGTGTTCTTTATGTTTTTTGCATTCGAAGTGTTTGCACTTGTTGTATTGTTCAGGTTTAATAATTACCAGCAGGCAAGTTTTTTAAATTATACGGCCAGTACAAGTTCATCCATATACAATGCTATTAACAGTACTACAGGCTATTTTAATTTAAAAACACAAAACGATAGCTTACAGGCAGAGAATGCACGCTTACGTTCCCAGTTGTTGCAATCATTTTATCAGAATGGATTTACTGCTACCACAGTAAACGATACCATGTACAAGCAGCAGTATGAATATATTCCTGCTTTAGTAGTTAATAATTCCATTAGTAAACGTAATAACTACATTACTATAGATAAGGGTAGCTTACACGGAATAAAACGTTTTGACGGAGTTATATGCCCCAATGGTATAGTTGGTATAGTTTGGCAGGTAACACCTTATTACAGCTTAGTACAGTCCGTATTAAACAGTAAAAGCAGTACCGGGGCAAAAGTTAAAAAAACAGGAGATATTGGCTCTGTTTCATGGAACGGAGATAATGCTTTATTAGCCCAGCTAAGTAAAGTAAATAATTATGTTCCCGTTGCCATTGGTGATGAAATAGTATCAACTGCGCAATCACCATCTTATCCCGAAGATATAGCCATAGGTAAAATCGTAAAAATTGACCGTAACCCAGAAAAAAGCTCATATGATATTACCATTGTACTACATACACCTTTTAGCAGGCTTAAAAGTGTTTATGTGGTAAGAAATTTATTTAAAGAACAACAAATAGCAGCAGAAGCAAAAGCAGTTGCGGAAGAGGAGGCTAAAAAATGATATTAGAGTTTTTTAACTACCTAATGCGTTTTGTTTTATTGGTTTTCTTCCAGGTCGTAGTGGTTAACAACATTGATTTAAGCACCTATGTTAATCCATATATATACGTTGCTTTTATTTTAAGTTTGCCATACAATACAAAGCCTTGGCTGGTTTTAGTACTCAGCTTTTTATTGGGAATGACCATGGATACATTTAGCAGTTTACCCGGTCCGCACATTGCAGCCACTGTTTTTATGGGTTATTTCAGGCGTTTTTATATTATGTTCAGTACCAATAAGGACGATCAGGAAACCAATATTGAACCAAGCATCAGCAGCAAAGGCCCCGTTGGTTTTTTAGTGTATGCTTTGGTATTGGTGTTTATGCACCACTTTGTTTTATTCTTTTTAGAAGCATTTACCATTCAGCAGTTTTTCTCTACCATTACACGCATATTCTTCAGTACACTATTTACAGTACTACTCATTAGCATAGGGCAGCTATTGTTTTACAGGGTAGCCAAGAAGAAATAAAATAGTAATCTTACAAAGTATTATTTAACAACTCAGGGATACAGGCTTTTTTGTATAAACGAGAGTTCACCACACTGCCTTGTATGATGCTGGCATGTTTAGCGTTATGAGCATCACTTCCTAAAAAGCTATGAAACTTTTTTTCAATAATATATTCGGCAGCCTTTTGAACAGCAGGGCTATAATAACCAATAAGCGATAAATTGTTTAATTGAAGCAATATACCCTGGTCAAAAAACTCTTCGTATTTTTCTTTTTTATTATGGTAGTACGTATATCTTTCAGGATGAGCCAATACCGGCTGGTAGCCTCTTATTCTTAACTCAAATAATACCGATTTAAGGTTTACCGATTCAGCCATAAAAGGCATTTCCACTAATACATATTTTTTAGCCCCGCCAAAACTAAGAATATCATCATTGGCAATTTTTATTTCAAAGCCTTCATCCACCATATATTCAGCTGCTACTTCCAGCTCAATAGGAATATTTTGCTCTTTTACATAGGCCCTGAGTTCAGCTAATTTGGGTATTAAATTATGAGCGCCATTTTTATAAAAATCGCTCATTACATGCGGAGTAGTAATTATTTTTCTGTAACCCATTGCTACAAATATTTTTAAAACATCTGCAGCTTGTTCCAGTGTTTGCACACCATCATCAACATCATGTATAAGATGGGAGTGAATCTCTACATGAACAGGGTTTTGAAAAGAAACAGCAGTTCGTTCCGCTGTTTCTTTACTACCAAATAAGTTTTTTAAAAATCCCAATATATTATAGCCTCGTGTTTAAATTTGTTGAATTAGCCCATTGAGATTTTATGAAAATTAAACCTGGTCTAAATATTCTTTTAGTGAAGCAATATTAGGTACGTTTAGTGAGTCTACTCTGCGCTCGTCTGCTACATATATACTTAACCAATCCAATCTGTGGTTGATTTCATAAATAGCATGCAGGTTAAATTCTTCAACCGACATATTGATTACCTTGTGGTTCTCTACTTCCAATAAATTGGTTAAAAACTCAAAGCGAGCACTTACTCTTTCATTACGTCCAGAATCAATAAAGAAAAATATAGATGGAACTACACCATAATAACTTTCAATTACATTGTGATTGGCTTCAGGTAGTACATGCGTAAATGCTTCTTGTTTGGCGTTTTCCTGTATTTGTTGTGCAAAGCGTAAACCCAATGCTTCAAAATAGGCATCGGTTACTACTATAAATTTGTTTGAAATTTTCGATTTAATCGTTTCAAACAACTTACTCATTTGCTCTTCGTAAGGCTGTGTGTTTTTAACTTTATCAGCTATTTGTTGCAATTCGGTTTTTACATCTTTTTGCATAAACTCAGCAAAAATTTGTACCAGGTAAGTTAGTGAAAAACCCAGTGCCATACGCGGCTGAAAGCCCGGTTCCAGAAAATATTGTTTGATGCCGTGCTCGGTTGCCAAAGCGCCCAGCTTACCACCACCTGTTAGAATTAGCATATCGCAACCACGTTTTTTTACTTCTTCAAACATAGCCAGTGTTTCTTCAGTATTTCCACTGTATGAACCTAACAAAACCAATGATTTTTTATTTACGTAGGCGGGCAAAGTATAATCGGCAATGCACTCAACAGGTAAAGGCAATTGGTCCATAAAAATGTTCTTAACCAAACGTCCGCCTATTCCACTTCCTCCCAAACCACCAATAACTATGTTGGTATAATTATCCAGGTTTAAACCATGTGGAGTGTAGTTGCTTAATGCAAATTCAATTTGGTAACTAAATTTTTTTAGTGCTTCGTGTTGTGGATTCATAATATAACTATTGCCTGATTGTGTTTTGTTAAACGCTATTTAATTAAATTCATAAGGTATTGACCATACCCACTTTTTAGTAATTTTTGGGCTTCGCGCTCCAGTTCCAATTTATTTATATAACCCATTCGGTAGGCTATTTCTTCAATACAGCCTATTTTTAAACCTTGTCTTTCTTCTACCACCTGTACAAACTGGCCAGCCTGCATTAAGGAGCTAAAAGTACCTGTATCAAGCCAGGCAGTTCCTCTTTGTAAAACGCCTACTTTTAATTTTCCTTGCTCGAGGTATACTTTGTTTACATCGGTAATTTCATACTCACCCCTTGCCGATGGTTTAATATTTTTAGCAATTTCTACTACTGAATTATCATAAAAATACAAGCCCGGTACTGCGTAATTTGATTTAGGAACAGCCGGCTTTTCTTCAATGCTTAAAGCATTCATATTCTCATCAAACTCTACCACACCATATCTTTCTGGGTCGCTTACGTGGTAAGCAAATACAACACCTCCCACAGGATTATTGTTGGCGTGTAACAATGCTTTAAGCCCAGAGCTAAAGAAAATATTATCGCCCAAAATAAGCGCTACACTGTCATTGCCAATAAACTTTTCACCTATTACAAAAGCCTGTGCAAGCCCATCAGGAGAAGGTTGTTCCGCGTATTCAAAAGTACATCCAATTTGCGAGCCATCTCCCAATAGTTTTTTAAAACCCGGTAAATCATGTGGAGTAGAAATAATTAAAATTTCTTTTATGCCGGCCAACATCAATACCGATAAAGGGTAATATATCATTGGCTTATCAAATACAGGCATTAGTTGTTTACTAACGGCCAATGTAAGCGGGTGCAATCGGGTACCACTGCCGCCTGCTAATATTATTCCTTTCATACTAAGTTATGTAAATTTTTAAGTAAACGTTTTCTTACGGTTGCAATATAAAAGAATAATGAAAAAAACGATAAGAATTTCTAAGGCCAAACGCGGGCAATAAAATGCTTAATGGCGTGGTTTAACTTTGTAGGTTCTTCTAACATTCCCATGTGAGCGCTTTCCTGCAAATAGCAAATCTCTGCTTCATTACACAAGGCTGCCTGTGCAAGCATATCATGCTCTGCAATCAGGTTGTCGTATTTACCAACGGCAAAAAACACAGGAATTTTTGTTTGCTCCAATAAGTCAAAGGTTCGTTCCCTGTTCATCATAGCCCTGATAGCATCTATAATACCTTCAGTAGTGCCTTTATTCGCTTCTTCTATAAGGTTTGAAATAGCTAACGCACTTTTTTCCGGGTCGTTAAAAAGCGTGGGGAAAAAGTTTTTGAAATAAGCGTCTTTACCATTTTCCTGTATAAACTTAATGGTTTGCCGCCTTTTAGTCATTCTTTCCTGGCTATCTGCCGCGGCCGTTGAGTGCAATAAGCCAAATCCTTTTAAGTATTGAGCGTGTTTTTTGGCAAAAGCCAAAGTCACGTAACCACCCATACTATGGCCAATCATAACACATGATTTTATTTTGAGCGCATCAAGTGCAATTTTTACTTTATCGGCCATACACTCAATGGTAATTTTCTCATGCACGCAACTCTTACCAAAGCCCGGTAAATCAAAAGTGATAATGTCAAACCATTGTTTTAGTTCTTGTACCTGCAGGTTAAAAACAGCACTGTTTTCACAGAAACCATGAAGTAGTACAAGCGTTTGTGCTTTGTTTGACTGGTAAGTATAATAATGTAACATAAAGGTGTTGCAAAATAAAAAAGCCATTTGAATTCAAATGGCTTTTTTATTTTATAATGATAAAATACTAATAAAATTTGTAACGCATATCAACAACATTACGCATGTCTTTAAGAGCATCCATATAACCATACTCTAAACGCTGGCTGGCTGGTTGTTTTAACTCAGCTTTATATTGCATATAGTCTTTAACAGGAGCAGGCTCGGTAAATTTATTTACCTGAAAAGCATAAACACCGGCATCTCCTTTAAAAGGTGCTTGTAATTTACCGGCAGCTGAACCTAATACTGCACCAACAAATGAATTATCCTGACCAACATAAGCAATGTTAGTGTTTTCAAAACTTTGGTTACCTACAGGAGTAACAGTTAGGTTTAATTTTTTGCTTATTGCATCAAGGGTAGTAGCTCCACCATCTATTGCTTCTTTCATTTTAGCAGTTAATTGCTCCCCTTTTTTATCCCTTATATAATCAGCTTCTACTCTTGTTTTAGCCGCATCAAAGTTTGATTTTCCTTTTTCGCGTACTTCTTTTACCATAACAATTAAATGTTTATCGCCAACGGTAATTACTTCACTTACATCTCCTTGTTTGGCATTAAAAGCCCATTTTACTGCTTCACGTGCATCAGCATATCCAGGTAAAAAATTATCATTTTCTCTTACAAAGTCAGCAGTTTTAATTTCTAATTTTTTAGCTTTTGCATTAGCTTCAAAATCTTCAGCATTCCTGCCACTTAAAGCAAACTGGCTGGCTTCGTTAAATGCTAACTGAGTAGTTTTTTCACTTGCTTTAAACGTACGGTCTAATAAAGCAACAACTATTTTTTTGCTTGATTTATTTTCAGTAATTTTAACAATGTGCCATCCGAATTGCGTTTTAACAATTCCTAAGTCACCTTTTTTACCTGCTTTACAAAATGCATTGAATTCTTTTACCATTTGTCCATCCTGGAACCATCCTAAATCACCACCTCTGTCTTTAGTTCCGTCAGTACCATATTGTGCAGCTAACATAGCAAAATCACCACCTTTTTTAATTTGAGCCAATACTTCTTCAGCTTTGGCTTTGCTGTTTAAAGTATCCTGAGCAGTACCTGTACCTTCGATTTTAAATAAAATGTGGCTGGCACGCATAAACAATACTGTATCATTTTTAATACCGCTTATTTTGTAAATCTGGTATTTGTTGTCTTTAAATATTGGGCCTACAATGGCTCCAACTGAATCAGAGAATAATTTATCTGCTATATCTTCAGGGAAGTCTTTACGAGAACGTGGGGTAGGGTCAAACTTTGTTTCGCTGTTTTGGTCTACGTATTGAGTATCGTTTTTAGCTTGAGCAAATAAGCTTACTTGTTCAGAAACCCATTTGTTCATTTCCAAACTATCTTCTTTGCTTGGAGCAAAATCGTACACAACAAAGTTTAGCTTACGGCTGTTTTCGCGTTCTTTGTATTTGTTTTGGTTTTTGTTGAAGTAAGATTTCAAATCACTTTCTTCTTTTTTTATAGTTGAATCGGCAACAGCATTGAAAGGCAATACCACATAATTTAACTCTGCTGTGCGTGTGCGAGATTCATATAGTTTTTTTGCTTCTAAATTGGTAGTATAAATACCTTTTTTCAATAAAGTAGTGTATTTACGGCTCATACCATCCTGGTACAAGTAATCTTCAAAATCACGTAATTGTTTTTTAGTTTTTTCATCACCTTTTTCAGTAATCTGCTTCAGGTTTTGAATCACTACATTTTTATCAAACGCACCTGTTTTAGGATCGGTAAAAGCTTGTTTTACTTGGGGGTGAATGTTATCGCCATAAAACAAATCAGACAACTCATCATTTGAAACGGTAATACCTAAATCAGTAAATTCTTTACTCATTAGGTTTTGTTGTACTATCGTGTTCCAGGCTTGTTCTTTTATCTGGCTACGGGTATTTTCGTCAAGCGGTTGTCCTTGACTACGTTGTAAATAAGCATCTTCTTGTTTAGCAATCTCCATTTCAAGTTGCTTTATGCTAATTGACTCACCATCAATTTTTCCAATATCGTTACCTGAGCTATTGAAAATACTATTTCCACTTGTTAATGCATCTGATACAAGGAATAACACCAACGCCAAACCCACAAATCCAATTGCAAGTCCACTTCTGTTTCTTATTTTAGTTAATATTGCCATACGGTTTTTTTGAAGAGTGGCAAAAATAAGCGCATTGTACATACAAGGCAAATGTTATTTATTTTTGCACTGGCAATAAAATCAGTCAGTTAGACAAAAGGCATAAAAATGAAATACGGAAAACTATACTTAATACCCAACTTTTTATCGAATGAGGCAAATACCGATTTTTTGCCTGAAATGGTAAAAAGAATGAGCCATCACATAAAAAATTTTGTGGTGGAGAGTGAAAAAGAAGCAAGGGCTTTAATAAAAAAACTGCAACTGGCTACTCCTCAAAATGAACTGCAAATTTTTATATTGAATGAGCACACCGAAACTAAAAGCTATCATGAGCTTTTAAAAGCACTGGAAAATGAACAGGATGCAGGTATTATAAGTGATGCCGGCTTACCTTGTGTGGCTGACCCGGGTTATCAATTGGTGGCTTTAGCACATCAAAAAAACATCGAAATTATTCCATTACCGGGTGCTTCCTCTATTTTTATGGCTTTAATGGCAAGTGGCTTTAGCGGACAAAATTTTGCTTTTACGGGTTATATTCCTATTGACAAAGCTTTGCGGGTAAAACGGATTAAAGAACTGGAACGCGAAGCTACTGGCAAAATGCAGGCACAAATTTTTATGGAAACACCTTATAGAAACAACCAATTACTGGAGGAGTTAATTAAAAATGGTTTTCCGAATACCTTGCTTTGTATAGCCTGTAATGTGAGCTCGCCTAATGAGTTTGTTAAAACTAAAACCTTGAAAGAATGGGCTAATGCAAAGCCAGATTTACATAAAAAACCGGCTATATTTATTTTTGGTGTTTAAGACTAATGACTTGATTTTTGAAAGTTAAGGTTAGGAAACTTTTTCATGTAATCAGTGTAACGCTTAATAGATTTGGGTAAACTGAAATGATAACCTAGGTAAAAACTAAGACTACCGATAGTATAACTTATTCTTTCATTTTTACCCAAGGGCAAGTTGTAGATATCTGCAACACTTGTAATACCAGTAAAAAAGCGCTTATAATTATAACCTAAGCCCGCTCTTCCCATAGCACGTGGTATAATTTCAAATTCGTCAAAAACCTTATTACCGTTCATTAATTCACTGGTGTAGTGTTGTTGTTGAAAATCAATTCCTCCAAAAATAGATAACGTTAAAAAAAAGCGTTTATAAGCAACAAAAGTATGTCCGTAGCCGGGCATAAAACACAAATTATAAAAATCGCCTTTTTGTATTTTAGCTTCAGGGCTAAACTTATTGGGGTCTATTGCTTTTGGAACAATGGAAGAATCTGCTCGGATATTATAGTAATTAATTGATGTGCTTAGCATAAAACTACCTGCACTATGTTTTTGAATTTCGTTTTGTATAAAAGTACTTCTGTATGAATACCGTTTGTGGTTAAAAATATAATAGTAGTTGGCACCAATATTTAAGGTGCTTAAATCATTGCGCAAATAATAAGTTTTTGGAGGAGTGTTGGGTAAAACATCTTTGGTATTATTTAAGAAATAGCCCGAGTAATCCAGATAGTAAATATCAAATCCCATTTTTTTACCATAACTACTTAATTTTATATTGGTATAGGTAGTGCTTCCCTTTACTTTTTCTTGCAAGTTTTTGGGAGCATAGCTAAATGCTACGCCCAGCCAATTTAGCCTTACGCTCACCCCCAGGGCCGTATAATCATTTGGTGAGTAAACTAAATTTGTTCCAGCTTTGCCATTCAAAGTAATATCGCTTCTATTGGTTAGGGCAAATAAACTTACATTTAACTGATCTGAAATATCATCAATAAAATATTCCCTGGGTAGCTGCTTTCTTCTCAATGAATCCTGAGCGTAAAGCTGGTTTAAAGTGCTTAATAAGCCGAGTGTTATAATGAGTATTTGTTTCAAACGTTTTTTAGAGCGCTAAAATGATAAAAGGTTTAATTGCTATTATAAAAATGATAGTTTCGCAGCATGATTAAAAACTTATTTTACGGTACAATTATAATCATTCTGCTAAATTCATGTAACAGTAAACAAAAAGTAGATACCATTTGTTTTAACGGGCAAGTTATTACTGTTGATAGTAATATGAGTAAAAAGCAGGCTTTCGCAATAAAGGATGGCAAGTTTGTTGAGATAGGAGACAATGAAAATATACTTACAAAATATGAAAGTTTACAAAAAATAGACCTGAAACAACGGTTTGTATATCCGGGCTTAATTGATGCACACAGCCATTTTTATGGCTTGGGAAACTTTTTACAAATGGTTGATTTAACAGGTACAAAAAGTTGGGACGAATGTGTGCAACGCTGCAAATTATTTTATACACTACATAAACCAAGTGTTTTATTAGGAAGAGGTTGGGATCAGAATTTATGGGATAACAAAAATTTTCCGACTAATGATAAACTGAATGAGTTATTTCGGGAAATACCAGTAATGTTAAAAAGAGTTGACGGGCATGCTGCTATAGTAAATGATTATGTCCTGCACTTAGCTCATATAAAAGAGAATACAAAAGTGAGTGGCGGCTTGGTTGTTGTAACCTCAAATAATAAGGCAACAGGTCTGCTTATTGATAATGCGGTTGATTTAGCAGAGGCAGTATTACCCGCAACTACTACTGAGGATAAAATCAAGGTATTGAAAATAGCAGAACAGCATTGTTTTGAATATGGTTTAACAAGTGTGTGCGATGCCGGATTGGAGTTGAATATTATACATCTGATTGACAGTTTACAGCAAAGCAATACACTAGGCATACGCTTGTATGCCATGGTAAGTTTAAATGATGAAAATTTAAAAGAAGCACTTCAAATAGGCGTATATAAAACGGATAGGTTGAATGTTTCCAGTTTTAAAATGTATGCCGATGGTTCTCTAGGTTCTCGCGGTGCCTGTTTGCTTGAACCCTATAGTGATGATATACATAATAAAGGATTTTTATTAACTGATATACATAAAATGAAAAAGTATATCCGACAAATTGCTTTAAGTGAATTTCAGCTAAACACCCATTGTATTGGTGACTCTACTAATCGTTATATTTTAAAATTATACAGCCAGATTTTAGGCAAAAATAACAACAGGCGTTGGCGTATTGAACATGCGCAAGTAGTTAATCCGGCTGATTTAAGCTTATTTAAAGAGTACGCTATTATTCCTTCTGTTCAACCAACGCATGCAACAAGCGATATGTATTGGGCTGAAGACAGATTAGGCAAAGAACGGATTAAACAAGCGTATGCTTATCAAACATTACTACAACAAAACAATTGGTTGCCATTAGGTACCGATTTTCCTGTAGAATCGGTTTCACCTTTCTACACCTTTTACGCAGCGGTATCAAGGCAGGATGCTGATAAAAAACCTGCTGGTGGGTTTAACAAAGAAAATGCATTAAGTCGTGAACAGGCTTTAAAAGGGATGACTATTTGGGCGGCTAAAGCAGCTTTTGAAGAAAATGAAAAAGGAAGTATCGAAGCCAATAAAATGGCTGATTTTATAGTTTGTGATATTGATTTATTAAACGAAAAAGATTTACTTAAAATACGTAATACCAAACCACAACAAGTATTTGTAGCGGGTAAAAAAGTAAAGTAAATAAAGGCTGACTAAGCTTTAATTAATTGGTTTGCCAATAAGTATTCAGCTATTTGTACGGTATTGGTAGCAGCACCTTTGCGCAGGTTATCAGCTACAATCCATAAGTTTAAAGTGTTGGCCTGGCTTTCATCTCTTCTTATCCTGCCCACAAACACATCGTCTTTACCATCAGCAAACAGTGGCATCGGGTATATAAAATTATCTACATCGTCCTGTAAAGTAACACCAGGTGTATGGGCTAAAATATTTTTAACTTCAGCCAAATCAAAATCGTTTTCAAACTCAATGTTTACACTTTCGCTATGCCCTCCGGTAGTGGGTATACGCACGCAGGTAGCAGTAACTTTTATACTGTCATCGCCCATTATTTTTTTAGTTTCTTTCACCATTTTCATTTCTTCTTTGGTGTAACCATTCTCTAAAAAAACATCTATATGAGGTAAAGCATTTTTATCAATTGGGTATTTATAAGCCATTTCACCTTGTATACCCTGGCGTTCATTTTCCATTTGCTGTACCGCTTTTACACCGGTACCTGTAACCGATTGGTAGGTAGAAACCACCACGCGTTTTATTTTATATTTTTTGTGCAAAGGTTGTAAAACCAATACCATTTGTATAGTTGAACAGTTAGGATTGGCAATAATTTTATCGTTGGTGGTCAATACATGTGCATTTACTTCAGGTACTACTAACTTTTTAGTTTCGTCCATACGCCAGGCAGATGAGTTATCAATAACATAGCAACCAATCTCTGCAAACTTTGGAGCCCACTCTAATGATACGCTTCCACCGGCAGAAAACAAGGCTATTTGCGGTTTGGCATCAATGGCTTGTTGCATGGTATGTAAAGTATACTCCTTGTTATTGAATGTTATTTTCTTTCCTGCCGATCTATCAGAAGCCACAGGTATTAACTCGGTAACAGGGAAATTCTTTTCTTGTAATACTTTTAACATAACAGAGCCTACCAGTCCGGTAGCGCCCACCACAGCCAATTTCATCATATCTTTTGTAATAAATATAAGCGCCAAAAATAGCCGATAAAACAAGAATTAACAATTTTAGAAAAAGGAAAATATAAACAGCTTTTGATGATTACTCCTGTTTAATAATTTTAACTTTATTGTTTATACCTTCAATACTGAATAAATAGATGCCGGGTTTAAGAAATGATAAATCAATAGTTGATTCTTTATTGCTTATAGTTTGAGAAAGCATAGTATGACCTACAATATCAAATAAACGCCAGCTTTTACCTGTTAAATTAGGTTGAACGCTTAAGTTTATATCTTGCCTGAAAGGATTAGGGTATACTTTAAAAGCCTCATTATTGGTAAGTATTTCATGGTTTATGGTGATGGGTAAGTTAGTAATATAATTACAGCCATTTGAATGAGTCAGCGTCAAACTTACCGCACCTGTTTGCTCCATTAACCAATTTACTTGAATACTATTGGTTTTGGCACCATTAATAATATTACCATTGGTTACTAACCAATTGTATTGAGTATTTTGGAAAAGGGGAACGCTATATAAATATGTTTTATTGATATTGGTTACAATGGTATCTCCTTCAATGGCGCTTTGTGCTGGACTGTTTAAAACTTGTATGGTTTTGCTAATACTATCTATACAGTTATTAGATGAAATACTTACCAATGATATTTTAAAAGGCCCGGTAGCATCGAACTTTTTGGAAGCATTTTTGGTAAACAAAGAATCGTATTCACCTAAAAGCCATTTAAAGTTAATTGTGCCTGCTTTAATGGTTGAGCTATTGGTAAATACAAAATTGTTTTCGCGCAAACATTGACTGTCTTTATTAATAGTAAAATGGAGCATTGCCGAAGGAAAAATAGTTACATTTTTAGTAAGCGTATCAAAGCACATATCCTCGCTTATTGCAATGAAACGAATAGTTTTATAGCCATCACTAATGTATGCTTTACGGCTTTCTAAACTTGTGTCAGCAGTATTGTCGTCAAACAACCATTGATGGCTTTTTGCATTGTTTGTTTGCCCTATAAAGTGAAACTGATTATTACTTAAGCATTGACTGTCTTTACTTATAATAAAATTAGCTGTTGGGTTTTTTAGAACGGATAAGTTTAAAGTAAAAGAGTCTATACAGTTATTATTAGATGTAGCATAAAGTGCAATTTTTTTATTACCGGTTGATTGAAAAGAATAACTCGGAGATACCACAGATGAAGAATCTTCATAATTAAACTGCCATAAATAGTTGATAGTATCGTTGTTTGCTATGCTGGTATTGGTAAAATTAAAAAGATTATTTTTAAAGCATTGTGAAGGGTTGTTTATACTAAAACTGGCTTGCGGTGACTGGTAAACAGTTACGTTTGTTTTGAAAGAATCAATACATACGTTTTTAGTTATGGCCAATAAACTAATACTCTTTTGCCCGGCACTCGTAAAATGAAAAGTAGGCGAATAATCATTTGAAGAATCAGATGAGTTAAACATCCATTTAAATTGAATAGTTGAATCAATGGGTGTTGAAGTATTATTAAAGATATAATTGTTACCATTTAAACATTGATGGGTATTGTTAACAGTAAAATTGGCTTTAGCTGTTTTTATTAAAGGAATTGTTTTTTCTTTGGTACTACTACAACCAAAAGAACTTGTTGCAATAAGCCTGATGGTTAAATTAATCAAGTTGTCAGTTATAACTTTACTTGGATTGGTTTCTGTAGAGTAAGTACTATCGCTAAATAGCCAATTATACTGTATGCTTCCGGCTTGTATGCTTGATGAGTTTGTAATATTTAATTGGTTACTACTACCGGTTAAACACAAATAATCAGGAGTACTAAAGTTGCTTATTGGTGCAGGGTTACTGACTACAATTATTTGATTAGATGAATCAGCACAGGCACCATTGCTGGCAATTGTTAGTATAGTTCCGGACGTATTCGTTTCAAAAGTATCATTAGTAACTAATAAAACCTGCCCGTTTTTTATCCAGCTATAAGTTAAATCAGCACCGGCAGCATTAGCAATAATTTGAACAGACTTACCTGTGCAAAAGGAGTCTTTACTGGCTGTGATAATTGGTTTTTGAAAGCCCATAACCATTTTAATAACATAAGGTGTTCCTTTATTAAAAGTATCTGATGATGAATTGATGCGTAATTTATAATTATCACTAACCAATAAGTTATTCGGTAATATTACCTCTATAGCTCCGGTGGTAGCAGTATCAGTTTTAAATCCTATATTCATTGCATTATTAAAATTACCACTGCTATCAGATAGCTGAACGGTATATACATTTGTTGCCTGTATATTGATATTGTTGACTTCATAGGAAACATTAAACCGGTTTGTTTTATTTAAACAGAAGCTCTTAGGCGTATTGTCTTTTATATAAATTTTAGGGGCAACTACTTTTATGGTTATGGCTTTTGATGTACTTACTTTAAAAGGACAAAAGCGATCACTTACTGAAACAGTAAAAGCATGAGGTTCTTCCCTGATGGCACTAACAGGAGGAGTCCAGCAGAACTGCATGCTGTCCGCTTTTGGTCCTGATAAATTTCTTTGAGCAGTATTGTATGCATAATTAAACTGTGCGTTTAATAAGGTAGAGTCATATTGAGTGGGGTTTATCCATGTTAGATCAGTTGTATCAGCTAAAATAACAGGGCCGCTACCTGAATATTCCTGGTCTTCACCAACTATATTTAAGCAGATAGGCTGGCCGGCAAAAGCGGTAAAGTTTTGTTGCCCGGTTTGTAAAACACCGTTTTGGTAAACTTTAATAATAGGTGGTTTATTAGGATTACATAAAACAGATTTGAAATACACATCACGCCTTGTAACACCTACATTAACCCGTGTACCGCTTATTAATTTCCATTGTGTTACTTCTATAACCAAAGTGCTTCCAAATTGACCTATTGGTCTGAACATAATATCACCCGTAATTGGGTTTATTCTTAAACCTGCCGGGTAAGGGGCATTTGCATTAGGAGCACCTAAATAAGCAAAAGGATAACCAGAATTAAAAGGAACATTATAAGTAACAGGCGTATTAGCACCTTGTAAAGAAACGCCAAAGGCATAACTAAGCGAATCATTGTCCGGGTCAACTGCACCTAAATTGTATATAAAATCAAGACCTGCACATACTATTATTTCAGGTTTGTTAGCAAACACAGGTGACGAATTACAGGGTGTTTGGCATTTATTCAACTCAGTACTTACGAAAAAATTACCAGGTATCATTGTTACAATATCTCCTTCTCTGCAGCAGTATGAAATATTTAGAGCCACTTTACAACAGGCCGCAGGTATATTATTGAGGTTAACATCGCCTTCATAAGTAAATACTTCAATACCCGGAGAAAAAGTACCGGGAATGCGACTGTTACAATTGGTGCAAATTGATTTTTGGCTACTACAGGTTTGAACAATATCGTAACCACTAGCAGAGCTTAGAATAGGTAAATTGAAATTACCGAAAGAAGTGCCTATATAACCGGGACTTAATCCTGTTATGGTAAAACCCAAGCCAGAGCTGCTTAATGTACAGCCCGTTACTCCATTGCTATTGGGATAAGATTCATTGCAAGAATAGCAAAATAGAATGCCCGAACAATCTCTATAAGCTTTTACAGTAACCCTGTATATACCCGGTGCATTAGTGCATTGGTAAGTAATTTCAGCACCGGCCATGTTTTGGGCTTTAGTTGAGGTGGGAAAAATGCATATAATTGTAAAAAACAGCAGTAGTAAAATTTTCATAGGCCTCAAAATTTACCATCAAAATTAAGAGACTTTTTACTTAATTAGTTCTTAATTAAGTATTTGTTTTTGGCTGAGATGTAAAACTAAGTAGCAGTAATTTATTTGTTTTTTATTGTTCAATTAATTAGAAAATGCCCATTTACGCCAACATTTATCAGCTATTTATTTTTAGGCTAATACCCTTACATTTGCCTCATTATTAAAATTTCTATTAGATGGATTTATTTGAAAAACTAAAGAGTAAACCAGGTCCGCTTGGTCAACATGGTGACGATAGTTATGGGTATTATATGTTCCCTAAGTTAGAGGGAGAAATTGGTCCTCGTATGTTATTCAGAGGGAAAGAAAAACTGAACTGGAGCTTAAACAATTATTTAGGCTTGGCCAACCATCCGGAAGTACGCAAAACCGATGCAGAAGCAACTGCTCAATATGGTTTAGCTTACCCAATGGGAGCCAGGATGATGAGTGGAAACAGTAATTTCCACGAACAGTTAGAGCATGAGTTAGCAGCATTTGTTGGCAAACCCGATGCTATTTTATTAAATTTCGGATACCAGGGAATGGTTTCTGCCATTGATTGTTTAGTAGATCGTCATGATGTAATAGTATATGATGCCGAAAGTCATGCATGTATTTTAGATGGTGTTCGTTTGCACATGGGTAAACGTTTTGTGTTTACACATAACAACATGGAAAGCTTAGAAACCCAGTTAAAACGCGCTGAAAGAATGGTTGCTGAAACGGGAGGTTCCATATTGGTTATTACCGAAGGCGTATTTGGTATGACGGGTGCACAAGGCAATATTAAAGCGATAGCTGAGCTAAAGAAAAAATACAGCTTCCGTTTGTTTGTTGACGATGCGCATGGTTTTGGTACCATGGGTAAAACCGGAGCAGGAGTAGGCGAAGAGCAAGGTGTAATGGATGCCATAGATGTGTACTTTGGTACCTTTGCCAAAAGTATGGCAGGAATAGGTGGTTTTATAGCCGGTGAAAATTTAGTGATTAAACATTTACGTTATAATATACGCTCTCAGATTTTTGCTAAAAGCTTACCTATGCCAATGGTAATAGGTGCTTTAAAACGCCTTTCATTGTTACGCGATTTCCCTGAAAACAAAGCCAAATTGTGGACTATAGTAAGAGCTTTACAAAGCGGTTTAAAAGAAAAAGGCTTCAATATAGGTGTTACTACTACACCAGTTACACCAGTAGTTTTGAATGGTACTATTCCTGAAGCAACCGCTATTACACACGAGTTAAGAGAGGTGTATAATATATTCTGTTCAATAGTGGTTTACCCTGTGGTACCAAAAGGAATGATTATATTACGTTTAATTCCTACAGCCGCGCATACTTTAGAAGATGTGAAAGAAACCATTGCAGCTTTTTCAGTTATTAAAGAAAAACTGGATGCAGGCGCTTACAAGGAAACAGCATTCGTTTCTATGGGCGATTTAGCTAAAGCGTAAGCCGGCTTACATTAATTCAATAATTTAGAAAAAATTTAAGTTTAATTTTTCTACTTTTGAAATATAAACAAAAACAAAAATGAAAAAGATAGCAATCATATTAAGTGTATTTATAGTAGTGTTAGGCTTATTTGCATTTAAACCACAAACAGAAGAAGTAAAGTGGCTTAACTTCAATGATGGATATAAATTAGCCAAAAAGAAAAATAAAATAATGTTGGTTGATGTGTATACAGAGTGGTGTGGCTGGTGTAAACGCATGGATAGAGATACCTATGCTAAACCAGGTATTGTAAGTGCATTAAACAAAGATTACATAGTAGTTAAATTTAATCCTGAAGTAACAGGTGTAACATACAGCTATAATGGTAAAACTTATGATGGACCGGGCTTAGCCGGAGCTATCAGTAATAACAGCATCAGTGGTTATCCTACAACTGTTTTTATTAATCCTAAATCGCATAAAACAAAATTAGAAGTAGGTTATAAAAACGAAGCTGATATGAGCGTAATTTTAGTCGATATTCAAAAAAGCTTAAAAGGTCAATAAACACCTTTAAAATAATTTTATGTAAAAAGGCTGCCCTGTAAAGAGCGGCCTTTTTTGTTATTTTTTTAATTTTCTTTTATGCCGCTTAATGTTATACTTTAAATTTTTTTTTGGAAATGCGAATCCCTTTTTTATCTTCGCCTAACAAATGTTAGGTTATGGCTGAATCATTGAACATCAATAGAAAAGACCAGATAGTAGATGCAGCCGCATTACTATTTAAACAAAAAGGATATGCTTCTACCAGTATGCGCGATTTAGCAACTGAGTTGGGTATAGAAGCCGCCAGTATTTACCACCATATTAAATCGAAAGAAGAGCTTTTAGAAAGTATTTGTTTCGACATGGCCAATAAATTTATATCAAATGCCAAAGAGGTAAATGATATTTATTTTAATGCAGAAGAGAAATTGCGTATGGCCATTAAATTGCATATAGAAACCATTACA